>CAYHBC010000048.1:0-9251 GCA_964354775.1 uncultured Dehalococcoidales bacterium | reverse complement strand
TACAGGTATAGAATATATCGCTCGACCACCACGAATTAGCGGAGGTTTTATATGTCTAAAGTAAAGGTAAACGATATAAATCTGTATTACGATGTCCAGGGCGAGGGGTTCCCCCTGGTAATGGTCATGGGGTTCCTGGGGAGCGCCAACTGCTGGGACCCCCGGATGCTGGCTCCTCTTTCGGATAAGTTCAAGGTGGTAGTGTTGGATAACCGCGGGGCGGGTCGCACCGACATCTCGGAGCGGGAATATTCCATAAAGCTGTTCGCCCAGGACACGGTGGGGTTGATGGACGCCCTCAACATCCCCCGGGCGCATGTGCTGGGTATATCAATGGGCGGGATGATAGCCCAGGAGGTCGCCTTGAACTACCCCAAGAGGGTGGAGAAGCTCATCCTGGCGTCGACCTTTTGTGGTGGAGCGCATTCGGTGCTCTTTGCTCCCGCCGACCTGGAGCGGGTGGAGAGCCTTATGGAAAAGCTGGCGGATAGACCGCGGGTCAGGAAGCTAGCCGGGGAGGCAATCCAGGCGCTCAGGCGCAATGCCGAAAAGCAGGGGAGCCGCTCCCTGGCGACGCTGTTTGAAGCCATGGGGGTTATAAGCGAGATTGCTCAGGACCTTCTGGAAAAGGGCTCCTGGGACAGGGAAACGGCGCGAAAGCTCCTCCCCAACCTCTGTACTGAAGAATTCATCCGGGCTAACCCCGGAATACCCGAGGTAGTGGTCGACCTGATGCTTGAAGCTCCGACTCCGATTGAGGGTCTGCTGGGTCAGGTGAAGGCGATAGCGGAGTTTGACGCCTGCCCGAGGCTGCCCAAAATCAGGATACCGACCCTGGTCATGGCGGGAAAACGGGATGTTTTCATCCTGCCTGAAAATAGCCAGACCCTGGCTAGTGGAATACCGGGGGCTAAGCTTGCCTTCCTGGCGAATTCAGGTCATATGTTCATGGAGGACATGGACGAAGCCACCGGCATAGTCCTGAAATTCTTATCCTGAGAGTGTTCTGGTTTACATTGACACTGGGCGGGGTGTTATAATCTTTCGCAGCATATATTTCCTCGCCGGAAGGGCAATTACGGAAGGCTAATGAGAAGCGATGTGATAAAAAAGGGCCTTGAGAGAGCGCCTCACCGCGCCCTGCTGCGCGCCGTGGGCTGCTCTGAGGCTGACTGGGACAAGCCCTTTATCGGGGTGATTAACAGCTTTAGCGAGATTGTCCCGGGGCATATCCACCTGGAGTCAATAGCCAGTGCGGTGAAGAAAGGAGTTCGCCAGGGCGGCGGCGTGCCCTTTGAGGTCAACACCATAGCCGTCTGCGACGGCATTGCCATGAACCACGAGGGGATGAAGTTCAGCCTGCCCAGCAGGGAGCTCATCGCCGATTCCGTGGAGATTTTGGTGCAGGCTCATGCCTTTGACGGGCTGGTGTTTATTCCCAACTGCGACAAGGTTATCCCCGGTATGCTTATGGCGGCTATGCGCCTTAACCTGCCGGGCATTTTTGTAAGCGGGGGACCGATGATGGCGGGAAGGCTGGTTAAGGGAGGGAAGGAAAGGGCGGTGGACCTTAACAGCGTTTTCCTGGCGGTGGGCGAGGCGTTGAAGGGGGCTATCTCCGAGGAAGAAGTGTTGGCTCTGGAGGAGGTTGCCTGTCCCGGCTGCGGGAGCTGTGCGGGGATGTTTACCGCTAATACTATGAACTGCCTTACCGAGGCTCTGGGAATGGCTTTGCCCGGTAACGGGACGATACCGGCGATAGATGCGCGGCGGACTCAGCTAGCTTACGAAACCGGGAGGCAGGTTATGGAAGTCCTCTCCAGGAATATCCGTCCCAGGGATATAGTCACCCGGGACGCTCTCTATAACGCCTTCGCCGTAGATATGGCTCTGGGGGGCAGCACTAACTCGGTCTTACATCTCACCGCAATAGCCCATGAAGCGGGAATCTCCTTCCCCCTGTCCCGGATAAACGAGATTAGCCGGGATGTTCCCTATATCTGCAAGCTGAGTCCCGCCGGCGATTACCATATTGAGGACTTAGACCAGGCGGGCGGCATTCCCGCGGTAATGAAGGAGCTGTCGGGGCTGTTAAAGCTGGAGGCAAATACGGTCTGGGGCAAGCCGCTGGGGGAGGTGCTCAAGGGGGCGAAGGTTAAAGACCGGGAGGTGATTCGCCCCCTGGCTAAGCCTTATGCCGCTACCGGCGGGCTCACCATATTGTTTGGCAATCTCGCCCCTGAAGGCGGGGTGGTGAAGAAGGGAGCGGTGGCTCCCGAGATGCTGGTCCATGAAGGTCCGGCACGGATTTTTGATAGCGAGGAAGAGGCGACAGGGGCGATAATGGCTAAGAAAATCAACTCCGGTGAGGTGATGGTCATCCGCTATGAGGGACCGAAGGGGGGTCCGGGGATGCGGGAGATGCTGACCCCTACCTCTCTGCTCAGCGGGATGGGGCTGGACAGGGAGGTGGCGCTCATCACCGACGGGCGTTTTTCGGGAGCTACAAAGGGCGCAGCTATCGGGCATGTCTCCCCCGAAGCGGCAGAGAGGGGACCGATTGCTGCCTTGAGGGAGGGCGACATCATCAGGATAGACATTCCCCGGAATGTGCTGGAGGTGAAGCTGAGCCAGGGTGAGATAGAGAAGCGCCTGGCTTCGCTGCCCCCCTTTAAACCGAAGGTCAAGGCTGGCTATTTGAGGCGCTATGCTGATAAAGTTACCTCCGCCAGCAGAGGAGCGGTATTCGCCGATTAGGAGTATGTTATGAAGAAAACTGGGGCGCAGATTTTATGTGAAAGCCTGGTCAGGGAAGGAGTGGAGGTCCTTTTTGGCATCCTGGGCGGCGCCGTACTGCCGCTATACGATACTTTTCCCCAGTATCCCCAGCTAAGGCATATACTGGTTCGCCATGAGCAAGGGGCAGCGCATGCCGCCGATGGCTATGCCCGGGCTACCCAGAAAGTAGGCGTGTGCGTGGCTACTTCGGGTCCCGGAGCCGCCAACCTGGTAACCGGCATCGCTAATGCTTATATGGACTCCTCACCCGTGGTAGCGATAACAGGTCAGGTAGCCCGACCGTTTATTGGCAAAGACGCCTTTCAGGAAACGGACATTACCGGCATAACCCTTCCTATTACCAAGCATAACTATCTTGTTTCCCGCGCCAGCGAGGTGGCTGAGGTGGTGAAGGAAGCTTTTCACATCGCCAGGACGGGCAGACAGGGTCCGGTGCTCATTGATATACCCCGCGATGTCCAGCAGGAGGAGGCGGAGTTTATTTACCCCGATAAAGTCGACCTGCCGGGCTATAAACCGGTGACCCGGGGGCATCCGGCTCAAATCAAGAAGGCGGCAAAGCTGGTCAACGCTTCCCAGCGACCGCTCATCATTGCCGGGAGAGGAGCGATTTTGTCTCAGGCTTATGCCGAGCTGAAGGAGCTGGCGGAGAAAGCCCAGATTCCCGTGGTCAACACCCTTCTCGGCATCAGCTCCTTCCCCCAGAACCATGTCCTTAGCTTCGGTATGATTGGGATGCATGGGCTGGCGCACGCCAATATGGCGGTGCAGAATGCTGACCTCATTATCGCCATCGGGATGAGGTTTGATGACCGGGCTACGGCGAGCACCGGCAAATTTGCTCCTCAGGCACAGGTAATCCACATTGATATTGACCCTGCTGAAATCGGGAAGAATGTAAGGGTGGATGTGCCGGTGGTGGGGGATATAAAAGAGGTGCTGACGGTGCTGAACGAGGAAATAAAGGGCGGGAATCACTCGGAATGGCTCTCCACGCTGAACCGGTGGCAGCGGGAGCACCCCTCGCTGCTAATCAGGGACACGAGTGAGCTTATCCCCCAGTATGTTGTCCGCCAGATTTACGAGGCTACTCAGGGTGACGCCATAGTGGTGACTGGAGTGGGGCAGAACCAGATGTGGGCGGCGCAGTTCTTTACCTATATCAAGCCCAACAGCTTCGTTTCAGCGGGTGGTCTGGGCACGATGGGCTTTGAGCTTCCCGCCGCCATGGGGGTCAAGCTCGGTTGCCCCGAGGAAATGGTCTGGTGCATTGCCGGTGACGGCGGGTTCCAGATGACTATTCAGGAGTTAGCCACCATAGCCGTGGAGAATATTGCGGTGAAGGTCGCCATAATTAATAACGGCTACCTGGGCATGGTAAGGCAGTGGCAGGAGTTATTTTATGGGCGCCGCTATGTTGATACCCGGCTCTGGAATCCTGATTTCGTTAAGATTGCTGAGGGGTATGATATTCCCGGGGTGAGGGTGAAGAGCCGGGACGAGGTAGCCCCGGCGATTGCCCGAGCCATGGACCACCCCGGACCGTTTGTTATTGATTTTGCCGTTGAGCCGGAGGAGAATGTCTATCCCATGGTGCCGCCGGGGAAGAGCCTGTCGGAGACGGTGGAATTGCCCCGACCGAAAAAAAGGTCAAGACCACGGAAAGCATTAATAAGGAGTTGAAATTGGAAACTACAAAACACACTATATCTATGCTGGTGGAGGACAAGGCGGGGGTGCTCAATAGAGTTGCCAGCTTATTCCGTCGCCGGGGCTTTAACATCCAGAGCCTTGCTGTGGGGAGTAGCGAACAGCCCGGTCTATCCCGGATGACCATCGTGGTCGCTGCCGACCCGGCTCAGGTAGAGCAGGTCAGGAAACAACTGGAGAAATTAATCAACGTCGTCAGGGTAACCGATATAACCAACGAGGAAATAGTCGCCCGGGAGCTGGTCCTGGTCAAGGTTGCCGCCACTGCTACGACCCGGAGCGAGATTATCCAGGTTGTGGATATTTTCCGGGCTAACATCGTCGATGTCGCCGCCGATTCGGTTATGGTGGAGGTTACCGGCGACGAGAAAAAAATAGACTCCCTGCTGGAGCTCCTCCGTCCCTTTGGCGTCAAGGAGGTGGTCAGGACGGGGAGAGTCGCCCTGACCCGGGGAAACCTTACCCGGGCTAATAACAGGAGGAAAGGAGGGTAACTATGGCTAAAATTTACTATGATAAAGACGCTAACCTGGATTTAGTTAAAAAGAAGACGATTGGCATTATCGGCTATGGCAGCCAGGGGCATGCTCAGGCTCAGAACTTGAAGGACAGCGGCTGCCGGGTGAGTGTTGCCGAGGTGCCGGGCACTGAGGGCTGGAAGGCAGCCCAGGACGCCGGCTTCAAGGTGGCTACTGCCGCCGAGGTAGCCCGCGAGGCGGATATTATGATTATGCTCGCTCCCGATAACCTCCATCCTAAAATTTATCATGAGGCGATTGAGAAAGAGCTTTCCCGGGGCAAGACCTTGATGTTCGCCCACGGGTTTAATATCCATTATTCCCAGATTGTTCCCCCCCGGGATGTTGATGTGACCATGATAGCCCCGAAATGTCCCGGGCATATGCTGCGCCAGCTCTATACCGAGGGCTCGGGAGCCCCGGCGCTGGTGGCGGTTCACCAGGATGCCTCGGGTAAGGCGAAGGACAACGCCCTGGCTTATGCTAAGGGCATCGGCTGCACCCGTGCCGGAGTCCTGGAGACTACCTTCGCCGAGGAGACCGAGACCGACCTCTTCGGGGAGCAGACCGTGCTCTGCGGGGGAGTCTCTTCGCTGGTCAAGGCGGGCTTTGAGACCTTGATAGAGGCGGGCTACCAGCCCGAGATTGCCTACTTTGAGTGCTTCCACGAGCTCAAGCTCATCGTCGACCTTATGTACCAGGGCGGTTTGAAGTATATGAGGTACTCGGTGAGCGATACCGCCGAGTATGGCGACTATACCCGGGGTCCCCGGATTATAAATGAGCTGGTCAAGGACGAGATGCTCCAGATACTGGCTGAAATACAGGACGGCAGCTTTGCCCGGGAATGGATACTGGAAAATCAGGCGGGGCGCCCCAGCTACAACGCCCTGAAGCGGGCGGAGGCGGAGCACCCCATTGAGATTGTGGGTCAGCAACTCCGGGACATGATGCCCTGGCTGAAGAAGAGGTAAACTATGGACAGGGTAATCATCTTTGACACCACCCTGCGGGACGGGGAGCAGGCGGCGGGGGCGAGCCTGAACGCCCACGAGAAGCTGGAGATAGCCCGGCAACTGGAGAAGCTCGGCGTTGATGTCATCGAGCCCGGCTTTCCCGCCAGCTCGCCGGGCGATTTCGAAGCCGTCCAGCTCATCAGCAGGGAGGTCCGCCGCCCCACAATCTGTGCTTTGTCTCTGGCCAACATTGACGCCATTGATAGAGCCTGGGAGGCAATCAAGGAGGCAAGCCACCCCCGGATTCATGTCTTCCTTTCCGCCTCGGACATCCACCTCCACTATCAGCTTAAAAAGAGCCGGGAGGAGATACTGGAGACCACCAGGGAGATGGTGAGACGGGCTAAAAGCCATGTTGACGATGTTGAGTTTTCCCCGATGGATGCTTCCCGCAGCGAGCCGGCTTATCTCTACCGCATCCTGGAAGCCGCCATTAAAGCGGGAGCGACCACGGTGAACATACCTGATACCGTGGGCTATGCCACCCCCGGGGAGTTCGGCGAGCTGATTGAGGGCATCCTGGCTAACGTTCCCAATATCCGTAAGGCTACGGTGAGCGTGCACTGCCACAACGACCTGGGGCTGGCGGTGGCTAACAGCCTGGAAGCCATCCGCAGAGGGGCGCGGCAGGTTGAGTGCACTGTCAACGGCATCGGTGAGCGTGCCGGCAATGCCTCCATGGAGGAGATTGTTATGGCGCTGGCGACCCGCGGCGATTTTTTCCAGCTCACCACGAACATCAACACCAGGCAAATCTACAAGACGAGCCGGCTGGTGAGCGAGGTCATCGGTTTCCCAATTCAGCCGAATAAAGCCATCGTGGGGGCAAACGCCTTCCGGCACCAGTCGGGCATTCACCAGGACGGGGTGATAAAAAGGGCAATCACTTACGAGATTATGGACCCCCGGTCGGTGGGCATACCCTCCAGCGTCCTGGTGCTGAGCAAGCTGAGCGGCAAGCGCGCTTTTACCGAGAGGCTGGCGGAGCTTGGCTATACCCTGGAGGAAGAGGACTTAGCCCGCGTCCTCAAGCGGTTCAAGGAGCTCGCCGATAAGAAGAAGGAGATTACCGACCGGGATATTGAGTCCCTGGTGGCTGAAGAGCGCCGCACCACTACCGAGGTGTACCATCTTGACCATGTTGAGGTCTCCTGCGGCGACCACAGCCTTCCCACGGCGACGGTCAGGCTGATTGGTCCCGACGGGAAAAGCCTCGCCGATGCCGCCCTGGGGACCGGTCCCGTGGACGCGGTGTATAAGGCTATCAACCGCATAGTGGGCATTCCCAACAAGCTCACCGAGTTCAGCGTCAAATCGGTTACCGAGGGGATAGACGCCATTGGTGAGGTGCTCATCAGGGTGGAGAGCGAAGGGGTAACTTACACCGGTCGCGGCGCTGCCACCGACATCATTGTTGCCAGCGCCAAGGCGTATATGAATGCCCTGAACCGCCTTCTGGCGAGCAGGGCGGCTAAGACGAAGAGAGGGAAACGCCGGTGAGTCCGTGCCTGGATATGCTCTTGAGGCTGCTCCTGGCTGTTGCCCTGGGAGCGGGCATTGGTTATCAGCGTGAGCGGGCCCATAAGGCAGCGGGGCTGCGCACGCATACCTTGATTTCGCTCGGTGCCGCTTTATTCACCGTGGTCTCCATTTTTGGCTTCAGCGGCACGGTTGACCCTTCGCGTGTTGCTGCCGGGGTGGTCGCCGGGGTGGGATTTATCGGTGCTGGAGTTATCTTTCGGGGTATGAGCGGCGAAGGGGTAGCCGGGCTGACCACTGCGGCGAGCATCTGGGCTACCGCTGCCGTGGGGCTGGCTGCCGGCGCCGGAATGTGGTTGCTTGCCATAATAGCTGCCGTGATTACCTTTGGCGTGCTGATGATTCCCAGGACTCGGGGGTAAATGGCAAATCAAACGCTCGCCCAGAAGCTCCTCGGGGCTCACTGCGACCGGGGAAAAGTCAGCCTCGGCGAGTTCATCAATGCCCGGGTCGATTTAGTTTTAGCCAACGACATAACCGCCCCCCTGGCAATAAAGGAGTTCCAGCGGCTCGGCGTGAAACGGGTGTTCGACCCCAAGAGGGTAGTCCTGGTCCCCGACCACTTCTGCCCCAACAAGGATATACCCTCGGCGGAGCAGGCTAAGCTGATGCGGGAGTTCGCCCGGGAGCAGGGCGTGGTCTATTTTGAGGTGGGGCGGATGGGGATTGAGCATGTTCTCCTCCCCGAGCAGGGGCTTGTCCTGCCGGGACAGCTCATCGTGGGCGCCGACTCCCATACCTGCACCTACGGCGCCCTGGGTGCTTTCGCCACCGGCATGGGCTCCACCGACATCGCCGTGGCTATGGCTGCCGGCGAAATCTGGATGAAGGTCCCCCCGACGATTAAATTTGTCTACCACGGAAAGCTGCCCCGCTGGGTCGGCGGCAAAGACCTCATCCTCTACACCATCGGCGACATCGGCGTCGACGGCGCCCTTTACTCCGTTATGGAGTTTACCGGCGAGGCGGTTAGTGAGCTGGAAATGGACGGACGCTTCACCATGGCGAATATGGCTGTTGAAGCCGGCGCCAAGGCGGGCATCTTCTCTGTGGACAATAAGACTGAAGAATACCTCCACCATGCCGCTGCCAATCGGGTTTCCTCTGTCATTGTGAGGAGCGAAGCGACTGGGTTCCCGAAAAATTCGCAGAATTTTTTGGGTAAAAAGCAATCTCAGTCGGACGAGGACGCCGAATACGCCCGGGTCGTGGAATATGATGTGTCCCGAATGGAACCCCAGGTAGCTTTTCCCTCACTCCCGTCCAATACCCGTCCGGTGAGCCAGGCGGGAGAGGTGAAGCTGGACCAGGTGGTGATTGGTGGTTGCACCAACGGGCGAATCAGCGACTTGAGGGTGGCGGCGAAGATAATTAAAGGGAGGCAGGTCCATCCCGACCTGAGGTGCATCGTCATTCCCGGCTCGCAACAGGTCTACCTTGAAGCGCTCAAGGAAGGGCTAATCGAGGCGTTTATCCTTGCCGGAGCCGCGGTGAGCACCCCGACCTGCGGACCCTGTCTCGGCGGGCACATGGGAGTGCTGGCTTCAGGCGAGCGCTGCCTGTCGACCACCAACCGGAACTTCGTGGGGCGGATGGGCAGCCCCCAGGGCGAAATCTATCTCTCCAGCCCCGCGGTAGCCGCCGCCAGCGCCCTTTCGGGCAGAATCTC
>CAYHBC010000047.1:0-9400 GCA_964354775.1 uncultured Dehalococcoidales bacterium | reverse complement strand
ACATGCTGGCGAGCTTATTTTCTCAGAAGGGCGTGGTGAACGAGTCCTGCGACCCCTATGTAGGCGCTGATGTCGACTGCAACTCCACCTGCCCCTACCAGAAGACGCTCACCGACTGGAGAATCATCTCCTGGGGTTCAGTACCCGATACTACCGTGCTGAAGAACTATATTATGCAATATGGACCGGTCTATACCGCGCTGGATGCCGAATCCTACTATGGCTTCAACGGCGGCTACGACGGCTCCTACACCTTCAACTACACCGGGAGCGGCGTAAGCCACGCCGTGCTGATTGTCGGCTGGAGTAACAACCTTCCCCCCGACCAGCGGACCGGGCTTCCCGGGGACGGCTGGATTGCGAAGAACTCCTGGGGCTCCGCCTGGGGCGACCAGGGCTACTTCTACATTCACTACGGGGCGGCGAATATCGGCATGTATTCCTCCTTTGCGCACTCCTGGCAGGACTACAACCCCAACGGCGGGATTATGTATTACGACGATGGTGGGTGGGTAACCGAGGGGGGATACCCCCCAAGCACCACCGCCTGGGGGCTGTGCAACTTCACCCCTTCAAACAATACCAATGCCACCAGCGTGGAGTTCTGGACCACGGACCCCACCACCGATATTGATGTGTATCTCTACGACGACTTTGACGGGTCGTCGCTGAGCAACCTGCTGCGCAGCCAGCTGAACTACAACTTCTCCGAAGCAGGCTACCACCAGGTGAGGCTGGACTCGCCCCTGCCGCTGACTTCGGGCGACGATGTCACCGTGGTGGTGAAATTCACCAACAGCGCTTACGAATACCCCGTCCCTGTCGACTATTGGAACCCGCTCTGGGAAAGCAACCGCACCTATATCAGCCCCGACGGCACAAATGGCTCCTGGGAGGAGATAGGAAAGGACTACGCAGATGTGGCTATCCGGCTGCGCACGGCGACGAACTACACCCTGAGTATGGCGGTAAGCGGCAACGGGACGACGACCCCGGCGGGGAGCTACACCTGCGCCCCGATGGCAGCGGTCAACATCACCGCCACCCCCGACGCCGGGTGGAGCTTTATAAACTGGACCACCCCCGATATGACCGAGCTTGCCAATGCCAGCGCTAACTCCACCACGGTTACTATGGACAAATGCAAGACGGTAACCGCCAGCTTCTGCCAGCCGCCGCTGGCTAACTTCACCGCCGCTGTTACCGACGGCTGTGAGCCTCTCAGGGTAAATTTCACCGACTTATCTACCGGCATCCCAACAGCCTGGGACTGGAGCTTCGGGGACGGCAATACCAGCACCGAACAGAACTCCAGCCATACCTACTATGCCGGCACATACAATGTAACCCTGAACATCACCAACGCCTGCGGCGGGAACACGACCACCAAGACCGGCTACATCGCCGTCAACCCCACCCCGACCGCCAACTTCACCGCCAATGTAACCGACGGCTGTAAGCCGCTTACGGTAAATTTTACCGACTCGTCCAGCGGCAACATCACCACCTGGAGCTGGACCTTCGGAGACGGGAACACCAGCACCAACCAGAGCCCCGTCTATACCTACAACGACACCGGCATCTACCCGGTAAACCTGACGGTCACCAATGCCTATAACTGCTCGGACACCAGGACCGACTCCGTTACGGTCCGGGATATTCCCCAGGCTAATTTCACCGCCGATGCGACCTTGGGCTGCGAGCCGCTTATGGTAAATTTCACCGACCTGTCCAGCGGCATCCCCTCAGGCTGGAACTGGAGCCTGGGGGACGGCAATACCAGCACGGCGCAGAACCTTAGCCACACCTACTATGCCGGCATATACAATGTAACCCTGAACATCACCAATATCTGCGGCTCCAACACGACCACCAAGACCGGCTATATCGCCGTCAACCCCACCCCGACCGCCAATTTCACCGCCAATGTGACTGACGGCTGTAAGCCGCTGACGGTGAGCTTCACCGACCTGTCCAGCGGCAACATCACCGGCTGGAGCTGGGCATTCGGAGACGGGAACACCAGCACCGACCAGAGTCCCACCTATACCTACAACGCCGCCGGCATCTACCTGGTAAACCTGACGGTCGCCAATGCCGCTAACTGCTCGGACACCAGGACAGACTCCATTACGGTCAGGGACATCCCTGCGGTCAACTTCACCGCCAGCCCCCGGAGCGGCTATTCCCCGCTGGTGGTGAACTTCACCGATTTATCCACCGGCAATGTCACCGGCTGGAGCTGGAGCTTCGGAGACGGGGGAAACAGCACCGCAGCGAGCCCGACACATAACTACACCGCCGTGGGCAGCTACACCGTCAACCTGACCGCCAATAATACCTGCGGCTCGAACACGACCTCAAAGACAGGCTACATCACTGTAAATTCCCCGCCGTCTCCCCCGTCGGGAGGGGGTGGAGGAGGAAGCATTACCAGGGAAGCCGAGAACTACCTCTCGGTAACGATGCTGGGGAACACTTCAGAATATAAAATCGGCGAGGAGGGCAACCTGACACGGGCGGTAGAGGTCTCTTCCGGGGACGGCAGGGTAATCCTCTCCCTGGGCAAGGGCACTGCCTGCCTTGACCAGTATGGAAGATGGCTGTCGAGCATAATATTAAAAGAGGAAACCTCCCTGCCCCCGCTCCCCGAGAACCACCAAATCGTGGGCCAAGCCTATAAGCTGGGGCCTGACGGAGCCACTTTTACACCGGCGCTAAATCTCACCCTCAGCTACAAGGACAATAACACCCCTCAATACGTATCCGAGAAAGATATCTACATCGCCAGTCGTCATACTGGCTGGGAAAGCTGGAGCGCCCTACCCAGCCAGGTCAACACCGAGAACAACACCGTAACTGCCCCGGTGACCCACTTCACCACCTTCGCCATAATGGGGCTCGCCACACCGCCCCGGGCGGAGTTCACCATAACCAGCCTTGACCTCAGCAGCAGCAAGGTAAAGCCGGGAGAGGAGCTCACCGCCAGCGTTACCGCCGCCAACACCGGCGACGCTGAAGGCAACTACAGCGTGAACCTCACCATAAACGGGAAGGCGGAGCAGACAAAGACGGTGACCCTAGCCCCCGCAGCAGTGGAAAGGGTAACCTTCACCATAAGCAAGAACACTCCCGGCATCTATGCCGTATCCGTAGATAGCTTGAGCGGGGAGTTCACCGTCACGCCCCCGTCATGGCTCAGCAGGTTCCGCTTCCCCATAGTGGTAGTGGCAATAGCCCTGGGGGCAATCCTGGCTTATCTCGTCTACCAGCGGAGGGAACAAAAGGCTTAGCGGCTATTTCCCGCCGCTAGCCAAGGAGTTCGCAATGACAGGGGGAGGCAAATCGGGGAAGGAGGAGGACTTCAGACCTCAATGCTCACCAATTCCTCCTCTTCTTTTGATTCGAAGGGAGTATTAAGCATATCTTCAGCCCCGATTTTCAGTGATTCTATCAGCTCCTCTTTAGTCTTTTCCTGAGCATTCACACCTGGTAAATCCACAAGCCAGCCAATCCACCAATCCCCACTTTTTCTAATTATTGCTCTGAACTTCATAACTTCGCCTCCCAGAATCCATTAAATAGAAGGAATATTCAAATCCTTGCAAATCTTCCTTGCCAGCTCGTCCACTATTTCGGTATGCCTTGGAATTTGAGTCCTATATCTAGCCCTCTGGTATATGCTATGTCTTCGCCCTTCTCTGACCAGAAATGCACCATGCCTGCTTAAATACCTTATAAGCTCCTTCCTTCTCACCGATTATAACTTCTTTTGTGGTAACGGTTCACACTGCCCTCATTATAATACCCTGGAGGGAGTCTTTCAAAGAATCACCCCGCTAACCACACCTATTTGCTACCCCGAGACAAGCTTGATATACTAAAAAGGTTTATGGACTACGAGACGGTTATCGGTCTGGAGGTCCACGCTCAATTACTGACCGAGAGCAAGATGTTCTGCTCCTGCAGCACCGATTATGTCAACGCCCCACCCAACACCCATGTCTGCCCCATCTGCCTGGGCATGCCCGGCACACTCCCCGTCATCAACAAGAAAGCGGTGGAATATACCATAATGACCGCCCTGGCGCTGAACTGCACCATCGCCCAATACACCAAGTTCGACCGCAAGAATTACTTCTATCCCGATATGATGAAAAATTATCAAATCTCCCAGTACGACGCTCCTATCGGGCTTAACGGCAGGATGAGCATTGAGAGCAACAGTCACCGGAAAAAAGTCGCCCTCACCAGGGTCCACCTTGAGGAAGATGTGGCTAAGCTGTGGCACCGGGGAAATTACAGTCTGGTAGATGTCAATCGCTCCGGAGTCCCCCTGATGGAAATCGTCAGCGAGCCTGAAATCAGCTCCGCCGAGGAAGCCCGGGACTACCTGGTCAAATTGCGCACCATTCTCCGCTACCTGGGCGTGTCCACAGGCAACATGGAGGAAGGCAGTTTCCGCTGCGACGCCAATATAAGCATCCGCCCCGTGGGCAGCAGCAAGCTGTTGTCCAAGGTAGAAGTCAAGAATATGAACAGCTTTAAGGCAGTATACCAGGCGATGAAATACGAGTCAGAAAGACAGCGGAAGGTTCTTGAGGAAGGAGGCACACTGGTCCAGGAAACCCGGGGCTGGGTGGACGAAAAAGGGGTTACCGTAAGCCAGAGGAGCAAAGAATATGCCGACGATTACCGCTATTTTCCCGAGCCCGACCTGCCGCCCCTGGTCCTGGACCGAGCCTGGATAGAGGAAATTAAGGCAAGGCTGCCGGAACTACCCCAAGCCAGGAAAGAGCGCTTCCAGGCACAATACGACCTGCCGCTATACGACGCCAGCATCCTGACCAGCTCCAGGGCAATGGCGGACTATTTTGAAAATTGCCTGAAGCTGACCGGCACCGACAGGGCGAAAAAGGTGAGCAACTGGCTCCTGGGCGACTTCAGCCGCTTGCTCCACGCCACCAATAGCGAAGTTGAAAATACCAGGGTAAGCCCCGACATGGTGGTGGAGCTGCTTGACCTCGTGGCTCACGGCACCCTCAGCGGACCCGCTGCCAAGACGGTGTTTACCGAAATGTTTCATACTGGAAAGAAAGCCAGCGCCGTTGTCGCCGAAAAGAAGCTGAGCCAGCTAAGCGATGCCGCTGAGCTTAGAGGAATAATCAAGCAGGTGCTGGAGGACAATCCTAAAGCGGTGGCAGACTATAAAGCCGGCAAGGAGCAGGCGCTGACTTTCCTTACCGGGCAGACGCAGCGAGCTACGAGGGGGACGGCTAACCCCTCTGTGGTAAAGGAAATTCTGCTACAGGAGCTAGGAGGAGGATAAATTGCCCACTTATCTCAACATCGCTCAAATGCTGGTATCCATAGCCTTAATCGTCACTGTTTTCTTTCAACTGCACGGTGGAGGCTTCGGAGGCATTTTTGGACAGTCCGATTCGGTCTATCGCTCCCGGCGAGGACTGGAGAAAACCCTGTTTAACCTCACCATCATTCTGGTCATCGTCTTCATCGTCCTGGCGATATTGATTGCCAAGTCCCCGGCATAATTGACGTGAGCGCAATAATAACACTGACCACCGATTTTGGTGCTGATGATGCCTACGTCGCCACGATGAAGGGCGTCATCCTGAGCGTCAACCCCCAAGCTAATATCATTGACCTCACCCATTCTATCGAGCCCCAGAATGTTTCCCAGGCTGCTTTTATCCTCGGTTACACCGCCCGCTACTTCCCCCGGCAAAGCATCCATTTAGCCGTCGTTGACCCTGGCGTGGGCAGCGAGCGCCGCGGGATAATCCTGAAGACGCCTCTGGCGTTGTTCGTCGGTCCCGATAACGGCATCTTCAGCTATGTAATCGACGGCCTATCCTCAAAGGAAAAGCTCGCCGTTCAATACTCCGAAGACGGGGAGGTGGCGACACTGGGAGAGGGGTTTGAAGCGGTAGCCATTACCGAGTCGCGCTTCTGGAGACAGCCGGTCAGCGCCACCTTCCACGGCAGGGATATCTTCGCCCCGGTTGCCGCGGCGCTCTCCCTGGACATATCCCCCTACGAGCTCGGGGGGAAAATTACCTCAGTCACTGTTTTTCCCCTTCCCAAGCCGCTCTTAGACCAGGACAGCTTGACCGGTCGCATCCTGCATGCCGACCACTTCGGCAACCTGATTACCAATATCAGAAGCTCCGACCTGCCGGGGAAAGACGCCATAATTGAGGCTTCGGGACACCTTATTCACGGCATAACCCGCTACTACGCTGAAGGTGAAGGGCTAATGGCGCTCATCGGCAGCAGCGACTATCTGGAAATATCCCTCAAGAATGCCAGCGCCGCTGACTTCCTCAATCTCGGTCCCGGAGACGAAATAAAGGTAATCCGTCAGATGACGGGGGAAGGAACCTAGCGGCACTATGAAAAAACCCATCACCAATGACATCTTCTACCCCAGAACGCTGGCTTTGATTGGAATTTCAGCCACGACCCTGGGGTGGGCTTATACCTTCTCCCGATTTCAAGGGAAAGTTTACGGGGTCAACCCCCGTGCTCAGGAAATTCTAAACCTGAAAATTTATCCCTCCCTGCTGGACATCCCTGACGAGATAGACCAGGCAATAGTGATGGTGCCCAACAAAATCGTCCCCGGGGTTCTGGAGGACTGCGGCAGGAAGGGAGTGAAGGTGGTGAGCGTTTTCACCTCGGGGTTCTCGGAAATCCAGACCAGGGAGGGGAGACGGCTCCAGGAAAAAGTGAAAGAGATTGCCGAGAGGTTCGGCATTACCCTGGTAGGACCCAACTGCGTCGGGTTGCACAACTCCCGAATCGGGTTGAACTTCACCATGGAGAGGCTGGGCTTGCACGAGGGAAAAGTCGCCTTCATCTCCCAGAGCGGCGGCCTGGCACAGAACTTCACCGTTGTGGGGCGAAGATATGGCGTGGATGTGCTGAAAGCGGTGAGCTGCGGCAACTCGGCGCTCTATGAGCCCGCTGACTTCCTGGATTTCTTCAAGGATGACCCCGAAATAGAGCTAATCACCCTGTATGTTGAAGGCGTCAGGGATGGCAGGAAGCTCCTCAAATCGCTTGCCGAAGCCAACAGGAAGAAGCCGGTGATAATATGGAAATCGGGGAGGACTGACGAGGGTGCCCGGGCTGCCGGGTCGCACACCGGCGCCTTGACCGGAAGGGTAAGTGTCTGGGAGGCGGCGATAAAACAAAGCCGGGCGGTAATGGTAAACGGCTTCCTTGACCTGGTCTACACCACAATGACCTTTAACTTCGCCCGGTTGAAGGGGCGAAATCTCGGCATCGTCTGCATCAGCGGGGGGCAGAGCGTGGAATACACCGATGTCTTCCACACCGCAGGGCTGAGAATCCCTCTTTTGTCCCGTGAAACACAGCGAAAAGTGGCAGCAATAATGCCCAAATTCGGCGTCAACACCCGGAACCCCCTGGATATAGCTGCGGGCTGGAGCAGCCTGGAAATGATTGACCAGAGCCTGAAATTGCTCAACACCGAGAAGAACATAAACGGCATTGTGGTGAGCATCGACGCCCACAGGGAAAGAGTGCTGGAATACCTGGAGGAAAACAGGATTAAAAAGCTGACCGATATTATCGCCAGGCTAAGAAGCTCAATAAACATCCCGATATTCGTCATCCTGACCGCCACCGATATGGAAGAGACCGCTTTAACCATCTTCGACGAGCTTGTGAAGGCAAAAATCCCCGTTTACAGAGACCCCGCGGTGGCGGCAAGCTGCATTAAGAAGCTCTCCGATTACTCTCTCGGGGCGGCAGGACGGGGCTAGAGCACGCCAGTCATCACCTCTTGACAGGCAAATTTTTTTGTGATAAAACTCAAGAGTTATATGCGAATATTTGAATATTCATATACAGCCTGCTGAAGACAGATGAGAGACCTCTTGAGGTCATTCAAGGCTTTATCCGATGAGACCAGAATCAGGATTCTAAAAGTCCTCCTGGAAAGGGAATGCTGCGTTTGTGAGGTAATGCAAGCGCTGGATATCTCGCAGTCCCGCGCCTCACGCAATCTGGGCATACTGGAAGACGCCGGCTTTATTAAGTCCCGGAGAGACGGGCTGTGGATAATTTATTCCATTGATGAGCAAAGGGCAAATAGCCATGCCGCTTCCCTGATTAAGTTGCTCAATGACTTCCCTATTAAAGAGGAGATTATATCGCAGGACAGGGAGAGGCTAAGTCAGGCGGTGCGAATTGGTCCCCCAGCGGTGCGTAAATAATCTTTGTATCCTGCCAGGGGCATAAACGCCTCTACTTCGGGAGAATTTGATGGCGGAGCAACTCTTACTGGCGGGGCTGAATGCCCTGAAGGGATATATTGCTCTGCATGTGCTCACCTGCCTTGTCCCGGCATTCCTTCTAGCAGGGGCAATAGTCTCCTTTGTTTCCCGGGAGACAATCATCGGCTATCTGGGCAGCGCTGCCAGGAAGGTCTCTTCCTTTGGTATCGCTGCTGGCGGGAGCTTTTTTGTGGCAGCCTGCTCCTGCACTGTTATCCCCGTCGCCAGCGGCATTTACCAGGGAGGGGCTGGAATCGGGGCTGCCTTTATCCTCCTCTGGGTTGCTCCAGCAGCTAATATCTTAGCTCTGGTCTATACCGGCTCAATCCTGGGACCCCAAATGGCTATAGCCAGGGTAGTAGCTGCCCTGGCAATGTCCTTCATTGTCGGCGCAGTGATGCTCTTCGCCTTTCACAAGGAAGAGCAACAGAGAGCGCTGACCATCCAGTCTTCCGGTGGAAGGATAATGACCAAAAAGGACGTCATCCTGCTCCTGCTGCTGGTTGCTAGCCTCCTGGCGCCGAACTATGCCGTGAGAGGAGGTCCTTACTGGGCTAAGGTTGCTGTGTGGGCGGGGGTGACGGCGGTCGCAGCTTTCTATGCCTGGCGGGTTAAAAGCAAGGATGAGATAAAGGGGTGGTTAAAAGAGTCGTGGTGGTTTGTGCGCATCATCTTCCCGTTGCTTCTAATCGGCGTGTTTATAGTCGGGCTCATCGGCGCTGTCCTGCCCCAGCAATGGATTGAGACCTGGCTGGGTGGAGAAGGGCTAAGGCAGTCTTTCCTGGCTACCATGATTGGGGCGGTTACTTACTTCGCCACTATGACTGAGGCTCCCTTTGTGGATACCCTGATGAGCCTGGGAATAGGCAAGGGTCCTGCTCTGGCTTTATTACTTACCGGTCCGGGCATCAGCCTGCCTAACTGGCTGGCTATAGGAAAGGTATTTGGATTCAAGAAAGCTCTGGTTTATGTCCCGACCATTATTGTCCTGGGGACTCTTGTGGGCTGGATAGCCGGGTTTATCCTGTCCTGAGTGAGGAAATAAATAAAATTTAAGGAGGTGCATTATGAAGATA
>CAYHBC010000046.1:0-9624 GCA_964354775.1 uncultured Dehalococcoidales bacterium | reverse complement strand
CCCCTCTCCTTTGAAGGAGAGGGGGATTAAGGGGGTGAGGCAGATAAATGCAAAGAGCAAAAATCAAAAGGCAAAATGACACAGCAAAAATTTAAAACTCTAAAGTATTTTTACATTTTGAGTTGTTCCGTTGGCTAACGGATTGATTTTTTATCTTTTATTTTTGATGTTGTTTAGCATGAAGCAGTCCTTGTGCCCCATAGTTTCTAATGTGGAGGTGATGCCCGGGGTCTACCTTATGTGGCTTGATGCCCCCGCTATTGCTCGCGGCGCCGTGCCGGGGCAGTTCATCACGGTATGCTGCGAGGGGTTGATATTGCGCCGCCCCTTCAGCATTCACCAGGTCGATTCAAAACGGCTCGCCATTCTGTTCAAGGTGGTCGGCGAGGGCACTCTCTGGCTGTCCCAACAGCCGGCGGGTAAAAAAATAGACATCCTGGGACCGCTGGGCCGGGGATTTAGTCTCGCGCCGGGCTCGGGCAAGCTGCTCCTGGTCGGTGGCGGCATCGGCATTGCCCCGCTGATTTTTCTGGCTCAGTATGCTTCCCCGGGGCATACCGTAGTTTTAGTCCATGGGGTAAAGACGGCGGCGCAGATATACCCCCAGAGTTTACCCCGGGGAGTGGAGTTTATCCCCGTTACCGAAGATGGCACGCGGGGCACCAGGGGCAGAGCAAGCGATGTCCTGCCCGATTTTCTCGGCGGGGTAGATGGGGTGTTCGCCTGCGGTCCCCTGGACATGTATAAGTCGATGTCGGCTATGTCCTTGCCCCGGGGCTGCCAGGTCTCCCTGGAGGTGAGGATGGGATGCGGGCTCGGTGCCTGCCGTAGCTGCACCATAAACACCAGAAAGGGCTTGAAACAGGTATGCCGGGACGGTCCGGTATTTGAGCTGGGCGATATCCTGTGGAAGGAGGTGAAAATATGACCGTAGTCACTAAAAGCATTACCTTCAAGACCAGGGGCAATTGCGACATCATTGATATAACTTCGGAGGTGGCGGGCGAGGTAAAGCGAGCCGGGGTGAACAGCGGCACGGTAACCCTGTTCATATTTGGCTCGACGGCAGGACTGACCACCATTGAGTATGAGTCGGGGCTTCTCAGCGATTTCAAGGAAATGTGGGACAGGGTAATCCCTCAAAATATGCCCTATGAGCACAATAAAGCCTGGGGGGATGGGAACGGTCATTCCCATGTGCGGGCTTCCACTCTCGGTCCTTCGCTCACCATACCTTTCGTGAATAAGAGGCTCACCCTGGGCACCTGGCAGCAGATAGTGTTCGTCGATTTTGATGTCCGCCCCCGGTCGCGGGAGCTGGTGCTCCAGCTCATCGGCGAGTAACCGCCGCCAGGAATAATGCCTCTCTAGTTTCTTACTTGACATATTAGTAAGAAAAATCATACAATAGCGGCAAATAGCTTGCCGGAGGTGAATATGAGACGGGCACATAAGGACATGGTAGGTAAATGTTTCGGCTCCGCGGTGGTCGGTCCCCGGGGTCAGCTGGTGGTCCCTGTTGAAGCGCGGAGGGAGCTGGGCATAGATGTCGGCACCAAGCTTCTGGTTTTCGGCCATTTTGGGGGGAGAGGGCTTATGTTCGTTAAAGTCGAGGCGGTGGAGGAGCTACTTAATATCATGAGTCGCAAGGTTGATGAATTTGCTCGGTTGCTCCGGAAAGCTGAAGCCGGGACTACGACGGATGATGAACGCCATAGAGGTTAAGAGTTTGACCCGGGCGTTTGGTTCGCTCGTTGCCGTAGACCATATCTCCTTTGAGGTCGGGGAGGGGGAGATTTTTGGCATTCTCGGCGCTAACGGAGCGGGCAAGACCACTACCATTATGATGCTGGCTACCGCCCTCCGGCCCACTTCAGGCAGCGCTGCCGTGTGCGGCTACGATATTATCGGGGATAGAGAGGAGCTCCGAAAGACTATTGGCGTCGTTTTCGAGGAACTGAGCCTGGATATCGACCTGACCGCCAGGGAAAACCTCGATTTCCATGCCCGGATGTACCATATTCCCGGGAAAGACAGGGAAGAGAGGATATCCCGGGCGCTGGAGTTGGTGGGGCTTAGGAGCAAGCAGGATATGCTGGTGAAGCATTATTCCGGGGGGATGCAGCGCCGGCTGGAAATAGCCCGGGGAATGCTCAACTCTCCCCGGGTCTTATTTTTAGATGAGCCGACTTTAGGTCTGGATGTCCAGACAAGAAGGATGCTGTGGGACTACGCCCGGAAATTAAATAGAGAGCAGGGCACCACCATATTGTTGACCACCCATTATGTTGAGGAGGCTGATTATCTCTGCGACCGGCTAGCCATTCTGGAGCGGGGAAGGATAGTGGTTTCGGATACTCCCCAGAGGTTGAAAAGCTCCCTCGGTGACAGCCTGCTCCTGGTTAAGCTTCCCCGGGACTCAGGCGGTCTCGCTGAGCTGCTGAGGGAGGTGGACTGGATTAAAAAGGTTACCCCCAGGGACGGCGGGCTGGAGTTGACCGCCGGGGGTGAAGGGACGAAAATACCCCAGCTCGTGAAGCTAGCCCGGGACCATGGTCTGACTATTTCCTCCATCAGCCAGCGTAAACCGAGCCTGGAGGACGCTTTCCTGCGCTATGCGGGCAAAAAGCTGGAAGGCGAAAAAAATGGCTAGCAGCATTGAAATTGAGGACCTCACCAGGAAATTTAACGGGCTTGTCGCCGTAGACCATGTTACCCTGAACATCGGGGAAGGAGAGGTCTTTGGCTTCCTCGGTCCTAACGGCGCGGGCAAGACGACCCTGACCAAGATGCTGTGCACCTTGCTTGACCCTACATCGGGACGGGCTGAGGTCTGCGGCTACGATGTTGTCCGGGAGAGAAACAGGGTCAGGGAATGCATCGGAGTGGTGTTTCAGGACCCCTGCATTGATAAGTTTCTTACCGGCAGGGAAAACCTCGACTTCCATGCCCGGATGTACCACGTGGAAGGGGAGATGAGGGAGAAAAGGATGGCGGAGGTGCTCGACTTGCTGGAGCTAGGGGGAAGGGAGAACATCAGGGTCGGGGAGCTTTCCGGCGGCATTCAGCGCCGCTTTGAGGTTGCCCGGGGGTTTATGAGCCGTCCCCAGGTGCTGTTTCTGGATGAGCCGACCCTGGGGCTGGATATACAGGCACGGAGGGCTCTCTGGGGCTACATCCGGAGGCTCAACGAGCAGGAGGGCACCACCATTATCCTCACCACCCATTATATTGAGGAAGCGGATTATCTCTGCCACCGGGTGGCAATCATTGACCAGGGAAAGTTGGTGGTGATGGATGCCCCGGAGAAGCTGAAGGAGGTGGTGGGTGTTAATTTGATTTCGCTTGAGGTAGATGAAAGAGGGGACGAGCTGGCGAGCTTGCTTGGGGGACAGAGCTGGATAAAAAAAGTTGAGCGGCGTAATAACTCGCTGGAGCTGAGCGTTGAGGGCGGTGAAGGAAGGGTGCTTGAGATTGTCGAGCTGGCTAATGAGCAGGGATTTGTCATCACGGCTATTGACTTGCGCCAGCCGAGCCTGGAGGATGCCTTCCTGCACTATACGGGAAGGACGATAAGGGAGGAGGAGGGAAGTATGAAGGACCTCTGGAAGGCAAGAATGGCGAGAATGAGGAGGTAAAGAGATGCAGGCAGTAAGAGGCGCCGGATTAATAGACCCCTGGCCTATTTATATCATGTGGCTGAGGCAGATAAAGAGGTTCTTCAGGGTGAAAGCCCGGCTGGTCAGCTCGCTATTAATGCCCTTTCTTTTCCTTGCCTTCCTTGGCTTGCCCATGAGCTTTATCCCTGCCCTGGAAATAAAGGGGATGGACTACCTTGACTTTTTGGCTCCGGGGATAGTGGGGATGACGCTATTATTTGCCGGCACTATGTCGGGCGCCTCGGTTATCTGGGACAAGGAATTTGGCTTTCTCAAGGAGGTGCTGGTGGCTCCGGTCAACCGCTTTTCCATCATACTGGGGCGGAGCCTGGGGAGTATGACCATCGCCATCGTGCAGGCTTTCATCATAATAGCCATAGCCGCCGCTATGGGAGTGAAAATATCCGGCTTCTCCGGCTTCTTGCTCTCAGTTGTATTTATGGTCCTTACCTGTGCTACCTTCACCGGGCTGGGGCTGATTGTTGCCACCAAGCTGGCTGACACCGAGGGGTTTATGTCCATAATGAACCTGGTGATATTGCCCCTGTTTTTCCTCTCCGGCGCCTTTTTCCCCCTGGAGGGCATGCCTGCGGGAATCAGGCAGGTAATGTATATTAATCCTCTTACCTACGGGGTGGATGGGTTGAGGGGTGCTCTTGTTGGCGGTGCCGCCTTTCCCCTGTGGCTTGACTTTGCTATACTGTTAGTCTTGTCAATAATACTGGCGGGACTGGGAGCTTATTTCTTTTCTAAAATGGAGGCTGATTAAAATGAAGAGATGGATGACTCTTGTAATGCTGCTGTGCCTGGTTAGCATGGTTCTCACCGGCTGCACCGGCGGGAGCACAGCCCCGGAGACTACCAAGGTTGCCCGGGGCGACCTGGTGCTGAGAGTGGAGGTCAGCGGGAACCTGGAAACGCCCCGCAAGGTGGACTTATCCTTTGGCACCTCGGGGATGGTGAAGGAGATAACGGTGAAAGAGGGAGACCGGGTTACCAAGGGGCAGGAGCTGGCTAAGCTTGATGTCCCCTACCTGGAGGCAGGCCTGGAGATGGCGGAGCTTGAGCTCAGGAAGACAATCTATCCTTACTATCATTATACTCATTGCAGCGATATGCCCGGGACATGGCTGGCGCTGGCTGAAGCCCGGGATAACCTGGAGCAGGCGCAGAGGCTTTTAGAGGTAGGGAGTATTGCGGAAGCCCAATCGCTGCTGGAGGTGATAGACCAGAACCTGGACGAGGCGGAGGACAGGGCAAGAGCCACGGCCTGGTCATTGCCTTTCTCAATTAAACTGGCTGAGCTTCAGTATGACCAGGCTAAAGCGGAGCTGGACAAGGCGACAATCACCGCTACCTTTGATGGTGTTATCGCCAATATTTATATCACCGAGGGACAGCAGCTCTCCACCATGAATTATGCCAATCCGGCAATCTGTTTAATCGACCCCAGCGAGATAAAGCTGACCGGCGTGATTGACGAGATAGATGTTTCCCGGGTGAAGCTGGGGCAGGAGGCGGTTATCACCCTGGATGCCCTGCCGGGTAAGGGAGTGAAGGGCAGAGTAACTTTTATCTCCCCGGCAAGCACCATCCAGACCGGGGTGGTATTTTATAAGACCACCATCGCCCTGGAAAACCCTGAAGCGGAGCTTAAGGACGGGATGAGCGCCAGCGCCGAAATTATCCTTGAGCAGCACGATGACGTGTTGCTCATCCCCAACCGGGCTATCCAGGGCAGCCTGGAAAAGCCCTGGGTGGAGGTGGTTGTTGGTGAAGAGGTTGAACAAAGGGAGATTACCATGGGGGTGAGTGACGGAGCATACACCGAGGTCCTGGCGGGACTGGAGGAGGGGGAGGAGATAATTTTGCCCCAGGTCTCACAATTTTCCCTCTTCTTTTAAAATAGATGATAGAGCTCAGCAACATAACCAAAGTATACAAGATGGGGTCAACAAAGGTCGTTGCCCTCGCCGGGGTGGACCTGCGCATTGAGACGAGGGAAATGGTGTCCATTATCGGACCGTCGGGCTCGGGTAAGTCCACCCTGATGCACATCATCGGCTGTCTGGACAAACCGACTTCAGGGCAATATCGCCTGGAGGAGGTCGAGGTGAGCAAGCTCGGGGATAACAAGTTAGCCGAGATAAGGAATAAGAAGATAGGGTTTGTTTTCCAGAGCTTTAACCTGCTGCCCCGGAACACGGCTCTGGACAATGTGGAACTGCCGCTTATTTACAGCGGTGCTAAAAACCGGCGGCAGAGAGCGCTTAAAGCCCTGGAGTCCGTGGGTTTAGCCCACCGGGCGCATCATCGACCCAGCGAGCTTGCCGGCGGTGAGCAGCAGAGGGTCGCTATTGCCCGGGCGTTGATAAACAATCCCTCCCTTATTTTAGCCGATGAGCCTACCGGCAACCTTGATACCCAGACCAGCAAAGAAATCATGCTCCTTTTCCAGGAGATGAATGAGCAGGGGATAACCATCGTCCTGGTGACTCACGAGCCGGATATCGCTGCTTATACCCAGCGTAAAATTAAAATGCGTGATGGCAAAATTGAGGCAATCGTATGAAGATAAAGGACTGTATCGTTATCGCCTTACACACTCTGGCGGGTAACAAGATGCGTTCCGCCTTGACCATGCTCGGCGTTTTAATCGGCGTGGCTGCGGTTATCTCGGTGGTCACCCTGGGGAAAATAGACCGGCAGATGCAGCAGGAGCAGTTTGCCGCCCTGGGAGCCAACCTTATCTATGTTCTTCCCGGGGCGCCTTCCACCATGATGGGGCTTGGCGGTCCTATGGGGGCGGCTCAAACTTTGACTCTGGAGGATGCTGAGGCGATTGCCGACCCGGGCAACGCCCCTTCTATAAGCCTGGTGGCGCCAGCAACCCAGACCTCGGTTCAGGCAGCCGCAGGAGGGGAAAATATGGGCGTCAGGGTTGCCGGGGTAACTCCAGAATACCAGCCGGTCAATAATTTTGAGCTCGCCCAGGGCAGGTTTATCACCAGTGCTGATTATCAGGGAAGGACGAGGGTAGTGGTCCTGGGGAGTCATATATCGGAGGAACTGTTTGGCTTGATGTCTCCCGTGGGGCAAACATTGAGGCTGGACGGGCAGCAGTTCAGGGTTGTCGGGGTATTGAAGACCAAGGGAGGTGCTTTCGGGGTTGAGGACTTGATGGTCTTTGTTCCCCTGTCTACGGTGCAATCAACGCTGTTTGCTACGCAGGCTGGCAGCCTGGGACATACCGTTCATGTGATTAGCATTCAGGCGAAAAGCAAGGTGGGGATAGACTCGGCGAAAGAGGAAATTACTAACATTCTGCGCCAGAGGCACCATATCGGACCGAATGATGACGATGACTTCACTGTTATGAGTATGGACGCCATAGCCAGCATTGCCGGCCAGATGGAGCTGATAGTCCTGCTTATCTTAGGCGCCATAGCCAGCGTCTCCCTGCTTGTGGGCAGCATCGGGATTATGAATATTATGCTTGTTTCCGTGGTAGAGCGCACCAGGGAGATTGGGCTCAGGAAAGCGCTGGGAGCCAAGCGCAGCGACATTCTGGTTCAGTTTCTCACCGAGTCGGCGGCGCTGAGCCTTTGCGGCGGGGTTGCCGGCATTATCCTCGGATGGATTATAATCAAGGTCGTCTCCGTTGTCGCAGCAAACGCCGGGCTTCCGTTTGCGCCGATGCTTCCCCTGGATGTCGTTGCCCTGGCGGTAGGAGTATCGCTGCTGGTGGGGATTATCTCCGGTATTTACCCGGCGTTCCGGGCGGCGCGCCTTGACCCTATTGAGGCACTCCGCCACGAATAGAAAGAAGATTAAAAATCAAAATTACATCTCAAAATGCAAAAAGAACTTTCATTTTTTAATTTTTGCTTTGTATTTTTGCCTTTTGCATTTTAATCTTTTATTTATCTAGCTACCTTCCCTGAATCAGCGAGAGAAACTCGGAGCGGGTAATCGTTTTGCGGCGAAAATCCCCCCTTACCGCCGAGGTTATCACGCTGCTCCCCGGCTTCTTTATCCCCCTCATTATCATACATAGGTGCTCTGCCTGGACGACCACCCCCACGCCGTCGGGGCGGAGGGATTCAAAGATGGTATCGGCGATTTGCCGGGTCATTCTCTCCTGGAGCTGGAGTCGCCGGGCGAATATCTCCACCACCCTGGCTAGCTTGCTTACACCTACTACCTTGCCGTTTATGCTGGGAATGTAGCCGACATGAGCTACACCGTAGAACGGCAGCATGTGATGTTCGCACATAGAGTAAAAAGGAATGTCTCGCAGAATCACCATCTCGTGATGACCCTCATCAAAGCTTACGGTTAGCTCAGCTTTGGGGTTGATATCCAGACCGGAGAAGAGCTCGGCATACATATCGGCAACTCGCTCCGGCGTGTCCTTTATGCTCTCGCGGGACGAGTCCTCCCCCAGGGCGGTGATTATGGAGGCTATCGCTGCTTTAATTCTATCCTTATCAATCATCTTATATCCCTCGCTTTATAAAATTTACGCTATCCTTGTCCGGAGTGGCGTAGAACTCCGCGCCGAGGTAGAGGAGCGGCTTTACCCTGTCCAGGTCCAGTATCCCGCTCTCGGTGAGGAGCCCTTCTTGAAAGTGGGTGGCGACAATCTCGCCGACCACCCAGATATGGTCGCCATAAGCCTGGCTGTCCCGGAGCCGGCATTCATAGCAGGCGTAGGCGTCCTTTAATAGAGGCACCCCGGTCTTGAGCCCTTTTTCCCTGGCGAGACCCAGCTCCCCGAACTTGTCCATCTTTTGTCCCGAAGTGCCACCAAGGGATGCTGCTATTGAGGCTTTCTCAAAAGGTATGAAGTTAATCCCGAATTCCTTGCTTTCCCGGATAAGCTGGTAGGTGAACCTCTTGGGGGAAAGGGAGACGCCGTAGATAGGGGGATTGAAGGAAATTGAGCTATGCCATGCCGCGGTCATGGCGTTGTCTCTCCCCCCGTAGCTGGCAGTGATTATGGCGGCCACTTTGGGATAGTGATGGCTGAAGTTGCCCACGGCTTCGGTGCTTATCTTACGCATCGCCTTCCTCCTTTAGCCTATTATAAGCCATTTTGACCAGGGAATTTGAAATTTTATCACAAGAAGCTAAAATAAGTTAGCATTGAGATTGTTTATTAACCGTTCGTGGTGAGCTTGTCGAACCATGAACGGCTATGCCGGATTGCCCTTCGACAGGGCTTAGGGCGAACGGGTTGCTAAACGACCTCTTAGCACTCATTGTTGTTTTTTGCTAAGATAAGTGGTTATATAGTAATTTGGCTATGCCTACTTACGAATACCAGTGTCCGAAATGTTGCCTCAGGTTTGAGGCAAAGCGGTCGTTTGGGGATAACAATTCGCCGGTTTTCTGCGCTCACTGCGGTGCCGAGGCTAAGCGCCTCTTCTCCGCGGTGCCGGTAATCTTTAAGGGTCCGGGATTTTATATCACCGACACCAGGGCAAAGAGCGAAGAGCCGGAGAAAAAAGACAAAGATAAATAAACAAGATACCCGGTTCAGTCGGGGAAGAGGAAGCTCTCCACTGCGGATAAATCGGCGGGCAGTTCCGCCGCCATCCGGGCATATCGGCGGGGGACATCGGGGTCTTTCAAGCCTGTCCCGGTGATAACGCAGACTATTTTTTTACCGGCGAGGTCCCTTTTCGGTGCTGTCTTGAGGAGTCCCGCCACCGAGGCGGCTGAGGCGGGCTCGCCGAAGACGCCTTCCTTGACGGCTAAGAGCTTATAGGCGTTCAAAATCTCCTCGTCGGTCACCGCCTCTATAACGCCCCCCGACTCATCCCTGGCGGACACCGCCTTCTGCCAGCTCGCCGGGTTGCCGATGCGGATAGCGGTGGCGATAGTCTTGGGCTCTTTAACCGGTTTGCCCAGGACGATTGGCGCCGCACCGGCAGCCTGGAAGCCCATCATCCTGGGGGTG
>CAYHBC010000045.1:0-9739 GCA_964354775.1 uncultured Dehalococcoidales bacterium | reverse complement strand
ACTATGTCGCCCTTTTCGGGGATGTCATCAGGGAAATCCAGAGCGGGGAAGTGGGCTAGGAGAGCATCTTCAGGAACTCGGCTTCGCTGAGCGTTTCTATCCCCAGTTTTCTTGCCTTGTCCAGCTTGGAGCCCGGCTCGGCGCCGACCACCACATAGGTGGTCTTCCTGGTTACCTCGGAGCCTGCCTTGCCCCCGAGCTCCCTCACCTTCGCCTCCGCCTCGGTGCGGGTGAGCCTCTCCAGCCTGCCGGTGATGACGAACTCCACTCCCTGAAGGGGCAGTTTCCCCGGCTTTTTCTCCCTCTCCAGCTTCACTCCCGCCTTCTTGAGCTTCCTGATGATTTCCCGGTTGCCTTTCTGCCTGAAGAAGACCACGACGCTTGCGGCTATCTTCGGTCCGATTGAGGGGATTTCCCTGAGCTTTTCCTCGCTGGCTCGGGCTAGCCCGTCAATGCTGGAAAATTCCCTCGCCAGCAGCTCGGCATACTCCGCGCCGACATGCAGAATCCCCAGGGCGAAGATGACCCGCCCCAGGGGTCGGTCTCTGCTGTTATCAATGGACTCCAGTATATTGGAGACGCTTTTATCTGCCATCCTTTCCAGTTCCAGAAGTTGCTCTCTGGTGAGGTAGTATAAGTCGGCTGCATCCTTAATTAGCCCGGCGTTAAATAATGCCCGGCAGAGCTTTTCCCCCACGCCGTCAATGTCCATCGCCCCCCGGCTGACGAAGTGCTTAATCTTCTCCAGCGCCTGAGCGGGACAGGCGGAGTTGGTGCAGCGGTGCATCGCTTCACCCTCGGGCTTGATTACCTCAGCGCCGCATACCGGACAATGAGCGGGCATATGGAAGACCTTCTCCCTGCCGGTGCGCTGGCTTAACACCGGACCGACGATTTCGGGGATGACCTCTCCCGCCCGCTGCACGGTAACGGTATCCCCGACGCGGATGTCCTTGCGGTGAATATCTTCCTCGTTGTGCAGGGCTGCCGAGCTGATGACCACTCCCCCGATGCGGACCGGCTTCAGGATGGCATAGGGGTTGAGGCTCCCCGTCCTGCCGACGTTTATTCTGATTTCCTTTAGGAGCGTCGTGCCCTGGACAGCGGGGAATTTATAAGCCACCGCCCAGCGCGGCTCGCGGGCTACCGTGCCCAGCTCAGCCTGGAAGGCAATGGAGTTGACCTTCACCACCATGCCATCAGCCTCATAAGCCCAGCTCTCCCGCTTTTCCATCCATTCCCGGTGGTATTCCTCCACCTCGGCGACGGTGCGGCACCGGGCTATAGCGGGATTTATCTTGAAGCCCAGCGACCCCAGGTATTGCATAATTTCCCAGTGGGTATCGGGCACCGCTTTCCCCTCAGCGCGACCCAGTCCGTAGACAAATATGTCCAGGGGACGCCTGGCGGTGATGCTGGAATCAAGTTGCCTTACCGAGCCGGCGGCGGCATTTCGGGGATTGGCGAACAGGGGAAGTCCTTCCTCAGCCCGTTCCTCGTTGAGCTTCTTGAACCCTTTTTTAGGGAGGTAGACCTCGCCGCGGACCTCGAACTTCGGGGGTGCCTCTCGGGGCACGGAGAGGGGGATGCTCCTTATTGTCCTCAGGTTCGGGGTGATGTTCTCCCCCCGGTAGCCATCGCCCCGGGTTGCCCCGGTGACCAGCAAGCCGTCAACATAGGTCAAGGCTACCGCTAAGCCGTCAATCTTGGGCTCGCACACGAGGTCGAAGTCCCACCCCCCCAGGATGTTGCCCGCCCGGCGGTGCCAGGCAGCCAAATCTTCGTAGGAAAAAGCGTTAGCCAGGCTCAACAAGGGCTCAGGGTGCTCCACGACGCCGAAGGCTTCCAGGGGCGGAGCGCCGATTCTCTGCGTGGGCGAATCCGGGGTAACCAGCTCGGGATGCTCCGCCTCAAGCTCCCGGAGCTCCCTCATCAGCTCGTCGTATTCGGCATCGCTGATTTCGGGGCTGTCAAGGACATAATAGCGATAGTTATGGTGATTAATCCTGGAGCAAAGCTCTTCCACCCGCGACTTTACCCTGGCTATGTCCCCCATAAGATAGGTCCTCCCCTCACATCTTCTATTTTAGCCCGGTAAAGCCGACGGCTCAACCCCGACTCATGAAACAAGCCCTATCAACCGGGCTACTTTTTCCCTCTGGAGGTCGGTGCCGCCAAAGGCGATGTCGTTGACCTTGGCGCGGCGATAATAAATCGGTATGTCGGCGTCGTCGTTGGTGCCGATGCCGCCGTGGAGCTCTACCGCCCTCTCGGTGACTCTCTTGTAAGCCTCGTTGACATAAGACTTAGCCATAGCCACCTCCCGGACGCAGGGAATACCCTCCGACTCCATCCACGCCGCCTCATAGACTAAATAGGTGGCGACATCCGTGGCAATCCACATATCGGACATAATATGCTGGAGCGCCTGGAACCATCCAATCGGTTTGCCATACTGGACTCTGTCTTTACAGTAAGCTACCGTCATCTCCGTGCTCGCCGCCATGCCCCCGATGGACTCGGCGCATTTAGCAATGGCGCCCTTCTCCAGGACTTTCTCCACGATAGCCCATCCCTGGTTCAGCTTCCCCAGAATGTTCTTCTTGGGAACGGAGACATCGGTAAAGGTCACCTCGCACTGCCTGTCCCGTCCCATAGTAGGGATAACCTCGCAGTGGACTCCCGGCGTCCTGGCATCCACGATGAACAGGGTAATCCCCTCTTCGGGGGAAGCGCCCTTGCCCGTCAGGGTAACCACCACCATATAATCGGCATTGATAGCCTGCTCCACGAAAAGCTTCGTGCCGTTAATTACGAAGCTGTTGCCCTTGGGCGCTGCCTTGACCGCTATTCCCGAGGCATCATATCTGCCGCTGGCTTCAAGGAGAGCCAGCGTCCATATTGACTCCCCGCGGGCTATCCGGGGCAGGAACTCCTTTTTCTGCTCCTCACTCCCGGCATCCAGGATGGGGATGCTGCCCTCAACCACGGTGCAGAAATAAGGTCCCAGGTAAACGCTCCTTCCCATCTCCTCCAGGACGATGGTCAGGTCCTGGAAGCTCATTCCCAGCCCTCCATATTCCTCGGGGATGATGAGTCCCATCCACCCCATATCCGCCATTCCCTTCCAGACCTCGGGGGAATAGCCTTTCTCCTTCTTTTCCAGCTCTCTTACCTTGATTGGGGGACACTCCCTGGCGAGGAAGTCCCTCGCCGTGGTCCTAAGCATTTGTTGCTCTTCAGTGAACCTGGTATCCATGCTCTTCCTCCTTCCTGATTAACGCCGGGCTATTTCGGACGGGGCAGTCCCAAGCCGAACCAGGCGATGATGTTCCTCTGTATCTCGTTGGTGCCCATGGAGATGTTCAGCACGAAGTGCTGCTGGTACATCTGCTCCCAGAGACCTTTCATGGGAGCCCATTTAGATGCCTTGACCTGGGCATAAGGACCTATGATGTCGCACACGTGAAATGCCAGCTTCCGCGATAGCTCGCCGGCGGTTATTTTCACCGCTGAGGCGTCGAATAAGCCCATCTCGCCCCTGCCCTGGAGGTCAGCCACGCGGTAAGCCAGGGCGCGCGCCGCCTCAAGCTCGCAGGCTGCCTCGGCTAACCTGTTGCGGACAAGAGGGTTCTTCGCCATCGGCTCGCCGTTTACTTTAGTCTCGTTGAAGTATTTCACCAGCGTTTCCAGCGAGCGCTGCAGCCCCATGACGGCTTCCAGGTTGGACCGTTCAAAGCCCATCAGCTCGCGGGTAACCGCCCATCCCTGGTTCTCCTCGCCCACGATGTTCTTTGCCGGCACGTGCACCTCGTCCAGAAAGACCTCGTTATACAGGCGCCCGCCATCCATATAGTAGAGAGGTCTTACCGTGATTCCCGGCGTCTTTATATCTGCCAGCAGGAAGGATATGCCCGCCTGGGGTTTGGGGGCGCCGGGGTCGGTCCGTGCCAGGAGGAATATCCAGTCGGCGCGGTGAGCGCCGGTTATCCAGGTCTTCTGCCCGTTGACCACATACTCGTCGCCTTTCCTCACCGCCGAGGTGGTCAGAGAGGCTAAGTCCGAGCCGGCATTGGGCTCGCTCCAGCCCTCGCACCACATAACATCGGCAGAGGCAATGGGGGGAAGAAATGTCTTCTTCACATACTCGTTCCCCGCTGCCAGAATCGTGGGAGCGAGCATCTGCACCCCGAAGATGTCCGCCCCGGGGACTCCATAATAACCTCTGGCTTCGGCGAACATTGCCTGCTCCGTTAGCGTCCCGCCTTTTCCCCCGTATTGGGGAGGCCAGTGGCGCGACAGCCATCCCCTTCTGGCAAACTCCCTGGCGCAGTGCAGATGGTATTGCCAGCCGGAATCGGAGCCGTAGGTAGCCTCCAGACCTCCTTCCCAGTCGGGCGGTCTCTGCTTTTCCAGCGTGGCACAGACCTGGAAAAACTCCTTCCTCAGCGCCGTTTGCTCTTCAGTCCACTTGAAGTCCATACTTCGCCTCCTTCTCCGGGTTTATCCCGACCTGCCCGAACCTGTTTCCGAAATGTGCCCCCCTTTCTCCCCCCGGAAATGTCCAAAACGCTGGATTTTACAACTTCTTCACCCCCGAAGTCAACCGACCACTCCATTGGGCGAAGATTCCCGATGGTGTATAATAGGATTAAATAAACTGCGAGAGAGATACTATGGAGGCTAATCTCCTCTATAGCTTAGTAAGATGGGACATGACAAAATGCCGGGTCGGTTAATCGCTTTTGGCTGGTATGGTGGCAAATATAGCCATTTGGATTGGCTCCTTCCTTTGCTACCGAAAACACATCATTATTGTGAACCTTATGGGGGGTCGGCTGCTGTCTTAATCAACCGAGAGCCTTCACCTGTAGAAACTTACAACGACCTAGATGGCGAGGTCGTGAATTTCTTCAGGGTCCTACGGGACAGAAGAGAAGAACTTATTGAAAAGATTGCGTTGACCCCATTCTCCTTGAAGGAGTTCAAACGAGCCATAGAGCAGAAGGGCAACCATGTCCTTAGTGATGTGGAAAAGGCTAGGCTATTTTACGTTCGTGCAAGGCAGGCGAGAACTGGTCTTGCCCAAGCAGCCACGCCCGGTAGGTGGGCCCATTGCAGACTTACAAGCAGAGCTGGAATGGCTGGAGCAGTTTCGAGATGGTTAGGCAGCATCGACGACCTGTCTCTCATAGCACAAAGGCTGCTTCGGGTTCAGATAGAAAACCAGCCAGCCATTGAGGTTATTAAGCGTTACGATAGTCCTCAAACGTTGTTTTATTGCGACCCTCCCTATCCCCATGAGTCCCGGGGCGATCCACATGCCTATGGGTTCGAGATGACCGACAAAGACCATAAGGAGTTAGCAGAGGTTCTCCATTCGGTTAAGGGGATAGTTGCTTTGTCATCCTATCGTTGTCGCTTGATGGATGATCTCTACCGAGACTGGAAGCGTATCGTGGCCTCCGAAAAGAAATGCCATTCAGTAAAAGAGAACCGCCAAGAGGCCCTTTGGCTCAATTACGACCATATAAACGGGAGGCGTCAATGACAACGGATGTGAATGCTGCTAAGGCAAGACAAGAACTAAAGAACTATTGGGAACTAATCTGTAAGCCAGAACGACGGGATCTCCTCAAAGGTGAAGAACTTCGAGCTGTCAGCGATTTAGTGAACAGTAAGACAGCATCTTTCCGTTACGCTATACTTACCCAAGTTTTAGCCAAAGTTATTAACCCTTCAGTGGATTGCCGTTGCTTGCAAAAGAAGGCATCTAGTATCGGTGCTTTCGATGCCAGGTCCCTGTGCAAGAAGGTTGTTGTAGAGTTTGATAGGGAAAACGATAGGGTCTTGGGAGGCTCGGGAGACCCGTATGTGAGTAAGCCGCTTCGCCATGAGGAGGTCTCATCACTGTGTCGGAGCGAGATAAAAGATAAAGTGGGCTGGGACAGCCTTTGTTTCATCTTGGCTAGAATTCAAGAGGAAAATGACACGGATTTCACGGAGAAAGTCCTCATGCAGGTGCTTTTGGAAATCAGACAGCGACAATTCAAGACTACCATTCAGTATCCCACCCCAAGCCGTGTAAGCCTTGCTCAGGCAGAAAAACTAGTCAAAGAATACCTTTCTGTCCCTTCTGAGGGTGTCCATTTGGAAGTCATAATGGCTTCGTTGCTCAAGACTGTTGGGGAGGTGATGCGGTGGCATGTGGAGCTTAGTAAGCCAACGGCCCCTGACCTCTTCATGAAACGTATAGCGGATATAGAATGTTATGACCCGGAAGGAAAACTTGTTAAGGCAGTAGAACTAAAGGACAGGGAATTAACCAAACAAGACATTGAAGAAAAGCTCCCACAAATCCGCGCAAGGCGAGTTACGCAGTTTGCATTTGTAAGTCCCAAGGGTATAAAGCATGGCGAAGAGGAAGATATAGGGAAGATCATTGACACTGAGTTCCAAAGCGGAATGAACATATACATCATCAACCCCATTGAGTTTTCAAGGGGGCTACTAATCCTGTTGAGCGAAGAGGGGAGGAGAAAATTCGTGCAGAATACTAGCGAAGTCTTGGAGGAACAGAAATACGCCTATGAACACAGAAAAGCGTGGGCTGACCTTGTGGCAAGCCTCTAAGTGTGCTCAAGCTCTTCTCTTGAAACCGGGCAAATTTTCTATCAACTAAAATCGAACTGACCGCTGTTTGCATCTGCACCTGTGCCGTTATAGTATTAGTAGTCCGATGAGCGCTAAAGCCGTGGAATGGCTGGGGGACAAGCTGAGGATTTTAGACCAGAGCCAGCTCCCCCATAAGGAAGTCTTCCTTGACCTCCAAGATTACCGGGAGGTCGTTTCGGCCATCAAGGCGATGCAGGTTCGCGGCGCCCCCGCCATCGGCGTTGCCGCTGCCTATGGAATCGCCCTGGGAGCGCAGGAGCTCGCCGCGGAAAGTCAAGACCAGTTTCTCCAGAGGCTTGCTCCCATTCTGGACGCCTTTGCCGCCTCCCGACCCACGGCGGTCAACCTGTTCTGGGCTATTGAGAGGATGAGGCGGGCTGCCCGGGGCAGCGATGTTCCCGAGATAAAGAGGGCGCTGGTTGATGAAGCCAGGCGGATTCACCGCGAAGAGATAGAGGCGACCACGAAGCTAAGCCGGCTAGGCGCCGGGCTTGTCCCCGACGGCTCCACCGTCCTCACCCACTGCAACACCGGCTCCTTAGCCACCGCCGGCTACGGCACCGCCCTGGGGGTGATTAAAGCTGCCCGGGAGGAGGGAAAGAGGGTAGAGGTTATCGCCACCGAGACCCGTCCCCTGCTCCAGGGAGCCAGGCTCACCGCCTGGGAATTAAAGCAGGCGGGCATCCCGGTAACCTTAATCACCGACTCCATGGCGGGCTACTTTATGAGTCAGGGCAGAGTGGACTGCGTGATTGTCGGCGCCGACCGAATCGCCGCCAATGGCGATGTGGCTAACAAGATTGGCACCTATACCCTGGCGGTGCTCGCTAAGGAGAGCGGCATTCCCTTCTATGTCGCCGCCCCCTCAAGCTCCATTGACCTTTCCCTCTCTTCGGGGGCGGAAATCCCCCTGGAGCAGCGAGACCCGCAGGAGGTAACCCACATCCTGGGGACGCTCCTTGCCCCCCGGGGCGTACCTGCGGCTAACCCCGCCTTTGATATAACCCCTCAGAGGTATATAACCGCCATCATCACCGAGAAGGGCATAATACGAAAGCCCGATGACTTAGCTCACCTTGTGCCATCATGTCTCCAGCCATAGATGCTTTGACATAGCGATGCATATATGTTATTGTTGGGGCGGAGGTAAAGGCTATGGCGACCAATTTAAAGCGCACCACGATTTTTCTTACCGCAGAACAACACGAGGGACTCCGCCGCTTAGCTTTTGAGCAGCGCACTTCCATGGCTAAGCTTCTCCGAGAAGCGGCTTTGGAGATATTGGAGGACGAGGAGGATATTCAGGAAGGGCGGAAAGCTTTATCCGAAGAAGAAGGCACCCTGACCTGGGAACAATATCAGCAGCGCCGGCAGAAGCGAGAGCAGCGGAGTGAGCTATAAAATCAAGCTGAGAAGGGCAGCTCAGAAAGAGCTGGATGCCTTCTCAGGGCAAGACTACAAAATGCTCGCCAGGGCTATCTCAAGCCTGAAGCGGAATCCCCGACCTCCCCGAGTTAAGAAGTTAGCCGATAGTGGCTTGTGGCGTGTTCGGATAGGGCATAACAGGGTAGTGTATGCCATAGATGACGAGGATAAATCGGTTACTATAGTTCGAGTAACCAGACGCAAAGAGGATACCTATAAAGGTCTGTAGAACAAGCACTTATATTTTTAGATTGTCGCAGCTTGATGAGGCTTATCTTTAGATTTATACTGCTAGCGCTTGATAAGGACAACTTTGTTACCGGCACGAAATTGATAGAGAACCCCCAAATTTAACTTATGAAGGAGGTAACCTGCCTATGCCAGCTCCACTTGAGGCTCTAACGGTAACCGACGTTTCACAATTTATTTCCGGACCCTATTGCGCCACGCTCCTCGCCGAGATGGGGGCGGAGGTGATAAAGGTTGAGCCTCCCGGCGGCGACCCGCTGAGGTTGCTGACGGCAGCTATCGACCCTGAGCTTGAAGGGCTCTTCTGTGCCTTGAACAAGAACAAGAAGGGGATTACCCTGAACCTCAGGAGCGAAGAGGGAGCGGAGCTCTGCCGGCAGCTTGCGTCAAGGTCCGATGTGCTCATTGAAAATCTCGGTCCGGGGATAATGGACGGGGCGGGGCTGGGATACGAGGCGTTGAGCCAGCTGAATCCCCGGCTTATCTATGTCAGCATCACTGGCTTCGGGAAGAACGGACCGTTAAAGGAGAGAACGTCGTTCGACCTCATCGCTCAGGCGATGGGGGGGACGATTCCACTAATCGGACTACTGGGAGGCAGACCGAGGATTTTTATCGCCGACATCACCACGGGGATATATGCTGCCCTCGGGGCGGTGCTCGCCCTTTACCATCGGAAAGAGAGCGGCAGGGGACAGATGGTGGATATATCCATGCAGGACGTGGTCTACTCCATTAACATCGGGGCGTTCACCCACAGCCTGCTCAGCGAGGGAAAGCCGGAGCAGATTGGGTTCAGCTTCGAGCACTATCCCCCGGGGATAAAGATACCGCTCTACGGAATTTTCCCTGCCCTGGACGGGAGGGTCGCCATAGCCGCAATTACCGATAGTCAGGCACGGAGGTGCTTCAAAGCCCTGGGGGTGGAGGAACTCGCTAGTGATAAAAGGTTCTCCAGCTTTCTCGCCCGGTTTGAGCATGATGAGCAGCTGCTCAATGTGGTGAGCGAGCTGACCTCCAGGATGAAGCGGGATGAAGTGGTGAGCAGGCTTGTTGAGGCGAGAGTCCCCTGCGGGCCGGTGTATGAAGTCTCCGAGGTCAAGGAGGACAGGCAGCTCCAGGCGAGGGAGATGCTCCACGAGATAGAGTATAAAGGGCGGAGATTTCCCGTGCCCGGGGTGTGCCTCAGGCTGTCCCGGTCCCCCGGGGCGGTGAGGTCCCCTGCCCCGGAGCTCGGCGAGCACAAGAAGGAAGTCCTCGGCGGGATGCTGAAATATCCCCCGGAAAAGATAAAGGAGATGGAGCAGTCCGGGGTGATATAGCCGACCTAAGCACCCGGCGGCGGATTTACAACCGCAGGAACATTCTTTAGAATAGAAAGACCAGGGTA
>CAYHBC010000044.1:0-10128 GCA_964354775.1 uncultured Dehalococcoidales bacterium | reverse complement strand
ATTTTCAAAAGCCGGGATTTTAGCTTCAGATTTGGGTTTTTCAGCTCAATCCCTGTCACCCTCACCCCTTAATCCCCCTCTCCCTCGAGGGAGAAGGGGATTATTTCAGGAAAGAGAGGCTCCGCCTCTCTTTAACTCTCCCCGGGCAAAACAGCAGGGTGCCTAAGAGGGACGCCAGCCCTCTTTCATCTCCCCGGGCAAAACAGCAGGGGGCTCAAGAGGGACGCCAGCCCCTCTTTCTAATCTCCCCGGGCAAAACAGCAGGGGGCTCAAGAGGGACGCCAGCCCCTCTTTCTAATCTCCCCGGGCAAAATAGCAGGGTGCCTAAGAGGGACGCCAGCCCCTCTTTCTAATCTCCCCGGGCAAAATAGCAGGGGGCTCAAGAGGGACGCCAGCCCCCCTTTCTAATCTCCTCCCCTTCCCCTTGGCAAGGGGAAGGGGATACAGGGGATAGGGTTGACGAACTAGGGTGAAAAAAACGACAAAACTCCATTGTAATTATAGAACTGGTGTGCTAATATTCTAGCACGATGCACCCCGGATGGCTCATTAAGGCGGAAGGGATGACGAAGCAACCTCAGCTAATTCTCCCTCCCCTGGCGGGAGGGAGTTAGAGGGAGGGGGAAACTCCAGCTTCACCCTCACCCTAGCCCTCTCCCATCAAGGGAGAGGGAGTTTTTCCCGGGATTGCTTCGCAGCGACCCCTACAAAGGACAAAATGACAGAAGTCGCCGGACTGATGACGGAACCACAAAACATATGGGACTTGCTGCCCGAGGACTTCCCTTACGAAGATAACGGCTGCGAGCTATACCCTTCCTGCCTTTCCTGTCCCTTCCCCCTCTGTATCAAGGAGGAACCGTGGGGCAAGGAGAGATTTTTGAAGACCAGGCGGGCAAGGAGGATGATGGCACTCAAGAAGGAGGGGAAAAGCAATGAGGAGATTGCCCGAATTTTCCAGGTCAGCGTCAGGACGGTGCAGCGGTGGCTCAGGGTAGCAAGAGAGGCAGCGTGAAAGATAAAAAATTAAAGAGCAAAGAGCAAAATGACAGAGTAAAGATTTAAAAATGAAGTATTTTTGCTTTTTAAATTGTATTTTTTATGTTTGATTTTTGACTTTCTAAGGGAGGCGTAAGAGATGAATAATTTCAACCCCGCACAATTAGCCCGCAGGGACACCGACAGGCTGGCAGCATACCGCGAGAACCTCGATTTCTACAGCGGCAGCCAGTGGCAGCAAAGTAGCCGAAATCGCCAGCTGGTATTTAACTACGCCAAGGTCGCCATCGACAAGGTGACCAGCTATTTAATGCAGGGGCTAAACTTCGCCTGCTATCCTGCGGCTTCTGACAGCTCTCAGCTATCCGCCGTCAGAAGAGCCGAACAGCTCCTCAGGGAAGTCTACCAGCAGAACAACCTTCAGCAGCTTGACTGGGAGACCGAGATTGATGCCGCCATCCTGGGCGACGGCTGCTACAAGGTCATCTGGGACACCGAGGAGAAAAGAATCAGGGTAACCGCCCCCGATGTAAGCGGTATTTACGCCTGGTGGCACGGAGACGATATGTCCAAGGTGTGGAGGGTGGCGTCAAGATATACCCTGACCCAGGACGAAGTGGAGATGCTGTATAACATCGCCATCTCAAGGAAGTCAGCCACCATAACCGAAGTGTGGACCAGCAAGGACCTCGAGCTTTTCCTGGACAATGAGCTCATCCAGTCAAAGCCCAATCCTTACGGCTTCATCCCCTTCATCATCTTTCCTAACCTCAGAGAGCCCAAGAGGTTCTGGGGGACCTCGGACATTCCGGCGCTGGTCCAGCCGCAGAGAGAGCTAAACCGAGCCCTGAGCCAGCTATCCCGGATACTGGAGCTGTCGGGCAACCCCATCGCCGTGCTGGAGAATGTCGGCTCAGCCGAGGACATCAAGGTCCAGCCCGGAGCGGTGTGGACCATACCCGAGGATGCCCGCGCCTATCTGCTGGATTTACTCCAGGGCGGTGGCATCAGGCTGCACATTGACTACATTGATTTGATTTACCGCTGTCTCCACGATTTATCGGAGACGCCCCGGGCAGCCTACGGCAGCATGGAGAGGGAGCTGTCGGGGACAGCCCTGAACGTCGAGCTCAGCAGCCTGATTCAGAAAGTCGCCCGGAAAAGGACTATCCGCACCGATGCCTATCACCAGAGAGCGGAGATGATTCTGCGGCTAGCCGCCAGATACCAGCCGGGAGCCGGCGGATTTGACGGCATAACCCACCGCGTGGTCTGGGGTCCCATCCTGCCTCAGGATGCCGCCCGGCAGGCTCAGAACGAGCAGTTGCTGGTCCAGGCAGGAGTCCACAGCAGGAGAACGGCGATGGACGAGATGGGTATTATGAACCCTGACGAGGAGTTCAACCGCTGGCTGGAGGAGCGGCGGAGGATATTGCTGATGAACCAGGAGTTTAAGGCAGTCTCCACTCGCGGCGGAGCGAGAGAGAGAGCAGTTGCCGCTGAAATGGAAGCGCCTGAATAAAAACTCACCTTTCCTGTCATTGCGAGTCCGTTAACTAACGGATGAAACAATCTCAGGGAGGGGGCAAAGGAGGAATTTATGACAGAAAACCCGGAAACCCAACAAACCCCGGCAGCCGAGGGGGATGAGGGGGAGAAGACCAGAGCGGCGCTGGAGCAAGCCATAACCGAAAGGGAGTCCAGGATTACCGAGCTTGAAAAGGTGCTGGGCGAAGCGCAACGCCAGAGCGAAGCCTCTGTCGCCGAAATCGCTTCCCTCAAGAAAGCCAGAGACCAGGCCATTTCCAAGTATCTCACCATGGCTAAAGCGCTCAACCCCGCCATCCCCGAGGGCATCATCGGTGGAGAGACGATTGAGGAAATAGACCAGTCCATCGAGAAGAGCAAAGCCATCGTTGAGGCGGTGAAGCAGGCTCTGAAGTCCGAGGCTTCCGCAGCCAGCGTCCCTGCGGGTGCTCCACCCACCCGTCAGCTGACGGGCACCGAGAGCCTGTCTCCCCGGGAGAAAATCGCCTATGCAATCCAGCGAAGAACATGATGTCATTGCGAGCCGAAGGCGTGGCAATCTCATCATTAGATTGCTTCGTCGCTACGCTCCTCGCAATGACGGGAGCAAAAACAAAAAGGAGGAATTATGTCAATAAGCTTGGAAGAAGCCAGTAAGCTCTCGAACGATATCCTTCTCAAAGGAGTCATCGAGACCATCATCAAGGACAGCCCCATACTGCAGGAGCTGCCCTTCATCCAGATTGTGGGCAACAGCCTCACCTATAACCGGGAGAAGACCCTGCCCACCGTGGGGTGGCATGCCCCGGTCAGCGGCGAATGGACTCAGTCCGAGCCGGCGTTTGAGCAGATAAAAGCCACCCTGTGTGTCCTCGGCGGCGACGCCGATGTGGACAACTTTCTCAAGTCCACCAGGAGCGATATCCAGGACCTTGAGGCTGCCGTTATCGAGCAGAAAGCTAAAGCCGTAAGGCTGGAGTTTGAGAACGCCTTCATCAACGGCGACGGCACCAACAACCAGCCCGAAGGGCTTTACACCCTCCTGAAAGGGACTGCCTGGCAAGCCTCGCATGCTTATTCCCTGGGGAATACCGTCGTCCCCACCACGGGACTGGAAAACGGCTTCAAGTATGAATGCACCACGGCAGGAACCTCGGGGGCAAGCGAGCCCACCTGGCCCACCCAGGAGGGAGCGACCGTCAATGATAATACCGTCACCTGGACCTGCCGCCACGGTCATCATCTCGGCTCAGGAGTCAACGGCGGCGTCCTCTCTTTCACCAACCTTGATGCCCTCATCGACCTGGTAAGGGGAGGCAAGCCCGATATGCTCTTAATGAGCCGCCGAAGCCGCAGGAAGCTCCAGGGACTTATCCGAAGCTCGGGGTCCATCCTGGAAACCGTGCCGGGCAGGTTCGGAGAGCACGTCCAGCTCTATGACGGCATCCCCGTAGCCATATCCGACTGGGTAAAGGACAACTACACCGTGGGCACCTCCACCAGCTGCTCCGTGGTGTTCGCCTGCCAGCTCGGCGAGGGCGCCCTCTGCGGACTGTCCAGCCCCGAAATGGTTCAGGTGGAACGCCTCGGCTCTCTGGAGACCAAGGACTCCGCCCGGACCAGGGTCAAGTGGTATGTATCGCTGGCCCTCTTTTCCTGCGTTAAAGCAGCGATGCTCACCGGAGTAACCGATTGATGAGCCACCCGCGGCTTGCCAGGGATTACCCTGGTAAGCTCCTCGCCTTTCATACCTCCCCTTAGGAGGAGAGGGAGAAGTCGACCTCCCTCTCCCCCGACGGGAGAGGGCAAGGGTGAGAGTGAGCGCTGATAGCCGATAGCTATCAAGGAGGAAATATGGATTTACCAACAATGAGGACCAAGGTAAGGCGAGACCTTAAAGACGAGGACTCCGCCAGATGGTCCGATGACGAGCTTGACCGGCATATTCAGCACGGCGTGCTGGATATCGCCCAGGCAGTCCCTCTAGAGGCGAAAGATGAGTCCCTGGTAATCCCCACCCCGGCTTCCAGGGAGATTTCTCTATCATCCATCACCGGGCTTATCTATGTTGAGGCGGTGGAATATCCCACCGGGGAGTATCCCAAGAGGTATCGCGAGTTCAGGGTCTGGGGAAATACCCTGGAGCTGCTCATCGACGAGACCCCTACGGCGGACGACCCCGTCTACCTTTATTATGGCAAGACGCACACCCTTGACGCCACCACCTCCACCCTGCCACCCCACCTGGAAGACCTCTGCGCCGTGGGCGCCAGCGCTTATGCCGCCCTGGAGTGGGCTTCTTATTCCATCAACCAGGTGAATGTCGGCGGCGAGCCGACTCCCCGGGAGTTCCTCGAGTGGGCCCAGAGAAGGCTTGATTTTTACCACAAGGAGCTCAAGCGCTATGGCAGGCAGTCACGGCTAAAGATTCGCCAGATGTTCGCCGAGACAGGATGAGGGCTGAAAATGACTAGCGTCGGCATCTTGAAAACCTGGAATAGCGGCAACTATCGGGCTGGTGTCCAGCTCACCGGCTCTCTAACCACCTACCTGGACAGCCTAAGCGTTGCCCGGAATATCCCCTCAGCCGAGATGCTCGTGGGTCGGTATGTCATCGTCACCATACCCCAGGAAAACCCCAAAGATGCCGTGGTCATCGCCGTGTTTACCGTCTAACCCAAGCGGAAAGCTAATAACAAGGAGGAACCAATGAGCAAGGTCAAAGAAGCAGTAGAAAAGGAAATCACCAGGGAAGGACTACCCCCGGAGGCGTTTGCCATCGTGGGAGACCCCCAAGCCCCCGAGTCCTGGAAGCTACCCCATCATACCCGAGCCATCTTCAGGGCGCTGAAAGGGAGGCTCGATATCGAGAAGACCGTGGACTGGGACAGGATGCCGGCTGCCGTGGCAGCCCTGAGTCGGGGCGGTTACCGCGGCGAGAGGGTCCAGGCTTCCCCGGAGCAAATCATCGCCGCCGCCCGCCATTTAGCCGCCCATTACCACAAGGCAGGCAAGCCTACCCCGGATACCCTGGCAGCCCTGATATAGAAGCTTTATGAAGTCAGGCGCTATTAAGGAGCTTATGAACACTCCCGAGGAAAGGCATGCCTTCGTCATCGGCTTCTGCGAAGTCCTCTGTCCCCTCCCGCCACGGTTTGTTCCCTCTCCCTTGACGGGTGAGGGTGATAACCCCCGCGAAGCAGTCTCCCGGGAATACCACTACTATTCTGCGGGCAGAGCCCTTGCCCTCTTAGCCTGGCTGGGGATTGTCAAGCTTGTCCTGATGGTATTCTAAAAGATGAGAACTTTATCAGCTACCCTCCTTGCGGAGCAGAAAAAGCCCACCCACCGCCCCTATGTCGAGGCCGGAGTCCGTGACTTCGAGCAGGGCATAAACCGCCTTCACTGGAGCAGACTCTACGAAGGCAGCGAGCCGGATAACCACCACGACATCGCCTTCGACAGCGAAGGCTCGATGCACCGCATCAGAAGCGGAGCCAGCAATGCCCTCTACTACCAGAAAATCACCAATCCCGACGAGAACTCCAATTATTCCCAGTGGACTCAGCTTGCCAGCAATTGCTCCGGTCCTTGCGCCATCGCTGCCCATCCCGGTGACGGAAGGGTCTATGTCTTCTACCGGACCACCTCCAATGTCCTCTGGAAGTATTATTCCAGCGATTATGGTGAAACCTGGTCAAATGCCCAGCTTGTTAATTATGACTCCGTCCTCTCCCTGGCAGCCGCCTGGTGGGGAGACAGCAACATCGTCGTCTGCTTTGCCGCCAGGGCAACCGAGCTGAACGCCATCGTCCTCGATACCTCAACTCAGGCAACATCTCAGCACACCTGCAGCGAGCCCTCCAACCACCCCTTGCTCAACACTTATGGCATCGGGGCAACTTACACCACCAGCCCACCACGGATGTGCGTCATCTTCGCCGGCAAGCAGCAGGCATCACCCTATAACTTCTACGCCCTGTATCGCACCGAGCTGGACAGTGGCTACCACTGGCTTTCCTGGGACTACTTCATCACCGCTCCCGACGGTGAGAATGTCACCTATGAATATCCTGACATCCATCTGCCCGCTGAGCCGTCAGCCGAGGAAGGTGAGACCTTCCAGCTCACCGCGGTGGAGAAGTTCTCGGGAACCACGGCTTACAACCGCCCCCTTACCTCCCATCCCGTCAGAGGCTCCGAGTTCTCCGAGATGGCTTACACCGAGCCCAAGCCCTTCCTTGATGTTAGCTCCACTTATGGCTTGCGACTTGCCACCAGCCGGGAGCAAGGCGAAGGCTCTTATTGGTGGCTGGAACAACCCAACGGCGTCTGGCGCGCCACCACAGGGCTCCCCAAACCCTGGCTGGAAGGTTGGTCTTTTTGCAAGAAATTCACCATTAACGGCTCATCCGCAGGAGCTCAAACCCACTACCAGATGAAGCTTATCGTCCACAAGGGCAGTGGCACTGATAGCGGTAACGATGTCTACCTCTCGGGTCATTGTAAGGACGATTTCTCCGATATCCGGTTCACCAAATCGGATGGTGAAACTAATCTGGACTACTGGATTGAGGAATATACTCCCGGGGATAATGCTACTATTTGGATAGAGTTTGACAGCATCCCTGTTTCTCCCAATTCTGCCACCTTTTGTCTCTACTATGGCAATCCTAATGCCCCCTCGGAAAGTAATGGGGCAGCTACATTTTTATGGTTCAACGATTATTCTAACGCTGTTGGATGGACATATTTTCCCTATGGTAATCAGTCTAAAGTAGGCGAGAATCCAAATGGGTGGGCCTTAGATAACGGAACGCTAAAACATACCAATCAGGTGGCTAATCGTGAACTTGCACTGGGTTCATTGAATAACTCGGGCATCGCTATACAAACCAAGGGGAAATTGAATTCATTGGTCGCCTACACTGCTTTTGGTGTCATTATACGGTATAGTGAGACAGGTAGTAACTTCAACTACTATGCGTGGGGATATTTTTACTACGGTTCTGAGCAATTTCTCTATCTTTTTAAGTTTGTCAATGGCGTGGGGACAACCCTTGTGTATCTTCCAATTACTGCCAATACCAACTGGCACAAGCTAGTGCTGACTGCCTATGGAAGTGCTCTCAAGGTTTATCTGGATGGCGAGCAAAAGTTTAACATTATTGATACCGACATCGTTTCTGGAGGATATATTGGATTATTTGGTGATTGGAGTATAGGTAGAATCCAGTATTTTGATGATACTTTTGCTCGGAAGTATATTTCACCAGAGCCAACCTGGGGGGACTGGGGAGAAGAATGCACCCAACCTGAATCCTTATTCCTCGACCTCACCCCCGACATCCTCTCCCTCCATAATGTCATTGCGAGCCCATCAACTGGCGGGCGGGGCAATCTCGTCATTGAACTGGACAACTCCAGGGGCAAATATGCCTACCCTGGCGCCGGCGACCTGAAAACACTCAAAAAGAGAAGCGAAGTGTTCCTCAAATTAGGCTATAAGACATCTCAAGGCAGCGAAGCCTCACCAGCAGGAGTCTACTGGATTGATTCCTGGGAGTATAATAGCAGCCCTAATCAATCCACCTTCACACTTTACTGCCTCGATGGCTGGGGACTTGCCAGCAGGTGGACGGCACGCTTCCAGATGAGGTGGAACCAGAACCTGGTAAATCCCAAGCGAGTGTGGCATATCCTCAGCGAGCTCTTGTCCCGCTGGGGAATCTTCCTCTCCACCTATCCCCCCAAGCCACAATCTTCCCCCTTAAACAACCTTTACCCCGACTTTATGGTCAACCCTGGCACCAGGGGGGACACCGCCCTGAGAAGGCTATTGTCAATGGTCCCCGACGGCTTGATGTTTCACTGCTACCACAATTACCTCAATTACTCCGTAGCCCAGACCAAAGACCTCAAAGACGATGAGGCAAGCTGCTATTCCTATGGCACAGACCATCCCATCCTGACCGGAGACTACCGGCGAGCCACCTCTCTCAGCCGGGCTAGAGCCATCGGCAGAAATGACTCCGGCGCCCGAATCGTCCAGGACGCCCTTGATTGGGATTTAGTGGAAATGGGCATCGACGAGCTCGCCCAGGACTACGACCCTAACCTCAATTCACAGCTCAGAGTCCAGGAGAGAGCCGACGCCATCCTCAGGACTCAACAAACTCAATCAACTCAAGGAACTATTCTCGTCCCCGCCAACTGCGGTCAGGAGCTCTACGATGTCATCACCGTAACCGACGAAAGGTGCGGCATCTCTGCGGGGAAATACCGTATCCTTGCCCTGGAAACGGACTACAACTCCCGTGCCGGGCGCTACCAGCAGAAGCTCACCCTGGGCGCCCCCTAGGGAAGCGGTCGGCTGAAGGCTATATTCCCCGGGGCAACTCCTGCTTAAGAGCCTCAAGCTGCTGCTCCAGCGCCGCCCGCTGCCTCTGGGGACTGGTCTCAATGTTTATCTCCCCTATGGCTGCCCCCGAAATTCTCAACTGGTGCAGCAACTCCTTCCCCCTGCTTTCCGCTTCCTTCTTTGTCCTTTCCCCTGCCCGGCGATGCTCCGCCAAGAGGTCCATCATCCGCCCCACGACCGGCTGCGTCCCCGGCTCCAGGGCCACCATTCCCCGGGCCGCCTTTTCCGCCCTGGTGGCGCTAGCCAGGGTAATCTCCTCGGTTAATAAGCCCACCGCCGCCGCTAAAATCAATTCCCTCTCCTCTCCCTGATATTTGCCCAGCCTGGCGACGATGTCCTCCTCCCCGGGAGAATCAAGATAGTTTTGGACTATTCCCTGAGCAATCTGGCGGCATTCCTGCTCCTTTTGCTTCCTCTGCTCCTCACGGGACAGCTTGCCCAACCGATTTGCCCTTTCCTGGGCAATCTCCCTGGCGCTCTTCATATCACCCATAAAATTCCCCCTATGGAAATAAAATAAATTTTAGCTTATACTGTTGGATAAGGTCAAAAAAAAGGAGTTCGAGATGATAAAAGAAAAGCCATGGTTTAAGGAGTACAGCGTGTTTGGTCTTCCCAAGACTTTCCAGCCTTACCCCCAGAAGCCGGTTTTCTGGCTCCTGGATGAAGCGGCGAGGAAATATAAGAATATGGGGGTGGTGCAACTGGGGATGAAGATGCTCTACCCCGAGGTAAAGAACAACGCTGACCGTCTGGCGAATGCCCTGGCAGCCATGGGGGTTAAAAAAGGCGACAGGGTGGCTACCATGCTGCCCACATCAATTCAGTTCATTATCGCCGATTACGCCATCTCCAAGGCGGGCGCAGTCCATATCCCCGCCAGCTTCCTGGAATCGGTTGACCTGCTGGAGCATAAGTTCGCCACCGGAACACCGAAGGCGCTCATTTGCCTCGACGAGTATCTGGACGCGGTTGAGCTGGTGAAGGAAAGGCTGATTGCCAGGCACAGGACGAGGCTGGAACATGTCATCGCTACCAAGCTAGCAGACTATTCCGCAAATCCCCCGGCAAGCCACGAGAAGAGAGAGAATGTAGAGTGGCTTACCGAGGTGATTTCCACCCATCCTCCCATCCCCCCCCAGCTTGATTTAGATGTTGACCGCGACCTGGAGACCCTTTTG
>CAYHBC010000043.1:0-10248 GCA_964354775.1 uncultured Dehalococcoidales bacterium | reverse complement strand
GTGGAGATTTTCTCCAACGAGATGCAGGTGAAATGCCGTAAATGCGGCTTCACCATCTACAACGACCTGGAGTCCTGCGTGCAGTGGTGCCAGTATGCCTGCGAATGCGTGGGAGACGAGCTTTATAAAAAGCTGAAGAAGAAAACGCCCTGAGCTACACCTTCAGGTCAATTCCCGCTTCCGAGAGGGCTTCCCGAATCAATTTCAGGTTTTTAGCGCCCTCTTTCCTCAAGACCCCCTTATACAGCCTCGGGAAAACAGCCTTCACCAGCATGGCAAGGGGGACGATTCGGCTATCAAAAATATACAGCTTTTCCTTTTTAATACCCTGGATATACTTCCTGGCGACCTCTTCCGGAATCAGGGCGTCTTTAAAATACCCTTTCTCAAACGCTTTCCGGAATTCTCCTGACTTCCGGGCAATCTCCTCTGGATTACCGCTTACAACACCCTGAAGAACCGAAATGTTGGTCCGGTCCATTATGCTGGTCTTCACCTTTGTGGGGCAGATTACCGAGACAATGATGCCCCGGGAGCTGAGCTCGCTGTAAAGCGCCTCGGAAATTCCCACCACGGCGAATTTTGAAGCGATATAGGGAATATGGTGGGGTATTCCCACCACGCCGGCGCCCGAGCCGGTATTTACGATATGTCCCGAGCCCCTCTGGAGCATCCGGGGAAGGAAAACTTTAAGCGAGTGGATTATGCCCCATAAATTCACCTCCAGGACCCTTTTCCACTCCTCCAGCTCAATGCTTTCCACGAAACCACCGCCGGCAATTCCGGCATTATTTATCAGGAGGTCAACATCCCCCAGCCGGGCATAGACCTCCCTGGCGAGGTTCGCCAAGTCCTCGTATTTAGCCACATCGCACCGGGCGGTGAAGACCCTGACTCCCATTTTCTCGATTTCCTGTTTAACCTTCTCCAGATTTTCCACCTGGATATCCGCCATAAACAGGTTCATCCCCTCTTTTGCCAGACCAATAGCCAGGCAGCGCCCTATTCCGCTGGCAGCGCCGGTTATGACACAATTTTTATCCTTTAATTTCACCGTTTTTCACAATCTCCCACTATTCATAATCATAGCACATCGCTTCACCGGTGCACCGCTATGGAAAATAATATTTCATTGTCCCTAGCCAACCCCTGTGCTAAAATCCTCCCAGGCGCTATGGCAGACAAAGCTGAACTGAAATACTGGATAGGTTTTTCCCGGATACCGGGCATTGGCAAAGCCCGGTTTTCCCAGCTAAGAGGGCGCTTTGCCAGCCTGGAAGATGCCTGGAAGGCTCCCGTGAGCGAGCTGAAGCAGGCGGGGCTGGACTCCCGGAGCCTGAACGCCATAGTGGCGCTCCGACCGCGAATCTCCCTGGACGAGGAGATGGAAAAGCTGGAGCGCTACAAGGTAAAGGCGCTCACCTGCGAAGACCCCTCCTATCCTCCCCGGTTAAGAGAGATTTACGACTATCCCCCGGTGCTTTATATCCGGGGTAGCCTTTTGCCCCGGGACGACCCTTACCTGGCGGTTGTGGGCACACGCAAGCCCACCACCTACGGCAGACAGGTAACCGAGGAAATCGTCGCCGACCTGTCACGAAACAAAATCACCATTGTCAGCGGTCTTGCCCGGGGAATTGATTCCATCGCCCACCGCACCGCTCTGGACAGCGGGGGCGAGACCATCGCTGTTTTCGCCTCGGGACTGGACATCGTCTACCCCGCCGACAACGTCAAGCTGGCTCAGGCGATTATGGAGCACGGAGCCGTGGTAAGCGAGTATCCCCCGGGCGTCAGACCAAAAGCGGACAACTTCCCTCTGCGCAACCGGATTATGAGCGGGTTAAGCCTTGGCGTCCTGGTGGTGGAGGCGGGTGAAAGAAGCGGAGCTTTAATCACCGCTCACCAGGCAGTGGAGCAGAACCGGGATGTCTTCGCCATCCCCGGCAGCGTCCTTTCCCCCAGCAGCCGGGGGTGCAATCGTCTCATTCAGGAAGGAGCCAAGCTGGTCAGCAGTTGCAACGACATCCTGGAGGAGCTGAACCTGACCGCAGTAGCCCAGCAGCTGGAAATCAAGGAATTCCTCCCTGCCAGTGAGCCAGAATCAAAGGTGCTGGAGCAGCTGACCTCGGTGCCCAGCCACATAGATGAAATCTGCCGGGCGAGCCGCTTGACTATGCCCGAGGTGAGCAGCACCCTGTCGGTGCTGGAGCTGAAAGGAATCGCCAAGCAGGTGGGGAATATGAACTATGTGCTCGCGGCTAAAATAGGTCGGGAATAAGTTATGGCAGTTAAGCTGGTTATCGTGGAATCCCCCGCCAAGGCAAGAACGCTGGGCAAGATACTGGGACGCAGCTACAGCGTTAAGGCGTCGCTGGGACATGTCCGCGATTTGCCCAAGTCCGAATTGGGCGTGGATATAGAGAAGGACTTCGCTCCCCATTATGTCACCCCACCCCAGAAAAGAAAGGTAATCGGCGAGCTCAAGCGCGCCGCTGCCAAAGCCAGCTCAATATACCTGGCTACGGACCTTGACCGTGAAGGAGAGGCGATTTCCTGGCACCTGGTCCAGGCGGCTAATCTGGACGCAAACGACACTCCAGTCCACCGCGTCGTTTTTCATGAGATAACCCCTGAGGCGATTCAAGAGGCGTTCAAGAGTCCCCGCACCATTGATATGGACCTGGTCAACGCCCAGCAGGCAAGACGCATCCTGGACAGGCTCGTAGGCTATAAAGTAAGCCCGTTACTGTGGAAGAAAGTGCAGAAGGGTCTTTCCGCCGGCAGAGTCCAGTCGGTAGCGGTAAGGATAATCGTCGACCGTGAACGGGAGATTCAGGGCTTTACCCCCGTGGAGTTCTGGACCATTGAAGTTGAGCTAGCCACCCCGGGAAAAAAGCCCCACTTCAAAGCCGAGGTTGTGGCTTTGCTTGATGGCACCAAGCTGGACATCCCCAATGAAACAGAAGCCCGAAAGATTACCACCCGCCTGGAAAAGGCGAATTACCAGGTCAAGAGCGCCAGAACTAAAGCGGTAGCCCGTCAGCCCGCCCCGCCCTTCATAACCAGCACCTTGCAGCAAGAAGCGTGGTGGAAATTACATTTCACCGCCAAGCATACCATGGCTGTTGCCCAGCAGCTCTACGAAGGCTTGCCGCTGGGCAAGGCTGGCTCGGCAGGACTTATCACCTATATGCGCACCGACTCCACCCACATCGCCCTCCCTGCCCTGGCTGAGGCAAGAAAGTTCATCACCAAAAAATACGGCGAGCGGTTCATCCCCACCAAGGCGCGTGTTTTCGCCCGAAAGACAAAATGGGCCCAGGAAGCCCACGAGGCAATTCGCCCTACCCAAGTAGCCCGGGAGCCGGAGAAGGTCAAGTCGTTCCTCAAGCCCGACCAGGCAAAGCTCTACGAGCTTATCTGGAAACGCTTCGTCGCCAGCCAGATGGCGGCATCCCTATACGACACCACCAATGTGGAAATAAAGGCAATTGCTCCAGCCTCCAAAGACGGCTATCTGCTCAAGGCGACAAGCTCGGTGATGAAGTTCCCCGGCTTTATGGCGGTTTACAGCGAAGAAAAAGACGAGAGCGATAAAAAGGAGGCGACGGCTCCACTGCCCGAACTGAAGGAGGGCGAAAAATTAGACTACATCGCTGCCTTCCCCGAGCAGCATTTCACCCTGCCGCCGCCGCGCTACACCGAGGCAACACTGATAAAGGCTCTGGAGCAGGAGGGCATCGGGCGCCCCAGCACCTATGCCCCCATCCTGGCTACCATCCAGGAAAGAGGCTATGTATATAAGCAGAACGGTCAGTTTCACCCCGATGAGCTGGGAACGCTCGTTACCGACATTTTATGCCAGCATTTCTCTAAAATCATGGAGCTCAAATTTACGGCGCAGATGGAGCAGGACCTGGATGAAATCGCCCGGGGCAACAAGAACTGGGTAGCAGTGCTACAGTCCTTTTATTCCCCTTTTGCCAGCATGCTGGAGCATGCCTCAACCACCATGGAAAAAGTTGTCCTGGTGGAGGTAACCGAGCAAAAATGCCCTGCCTGCGGGCGCCCCATGGTGATAAAACGGGGACGCTTCGGCAAATTCCTGGCTTGCAGCGGCTACCCCGAGTGTAAAACAACGCTGCCCTTTTTAATCAAGAGTGGCATTCCCTGCCCCAAATGCGGCGGCGAGCTGGTGCAGAGAAGGGGCAAGAATAAGAGGCTCTTTTACGGCTGCAGCAACTACCCCAAATGCAAATTTATCGCCAATAAGCTGCCAAAAAAGGAGTGAGCAATGAAAATTCTGGTTATCAACGGACCGAACCTGAATATGCTGGGCAAGCGAAATAAGGCAATCTACGGGGAAAAGACCCTCTCTGAGATTAACTCCCTGATTAAAAGGGAAGGGAGGAAGCTCAAGGCGGAGCTGGTCTTCTTTCAGTCCAATAGCGAAGGGACGCTCATCGACTTTATTCAGGAGGAGTCGGGCTCAGCCGATGGAATAATCATCAACCCCGGGGCGCTGACCCACTACGGTCTTTCCCTGCGCGATGCCCTGGAAGACTCCAGCCTGCCCGTCATTGAAGTCCACATATCCGACATCTACGCCCGCGAGAAATGGAGGGCAAAGTCGGTAATCGCCCCGGTGTCTAAAAAGCAAATCAGCGGACAGGGCTGGCAGGGGTATATCATCGCCTTACAAACGCTGGTAGCGGCGCTCAAGGGGAAAAGTTGAGGAAAGACCGCCTATCCAAGCTCCGCCCGGTAATCGCTCAACAAGGACTGGAGGCTTTGCTGGTCTCCAAAAGGGAAAACTGCCGCTATCTCTCCGGCTTCAGCGGCGAGGGTCATCTGCTTATCTCGCCCCACCAGGCTGTCTTAGCCACCGACTTTCGCTACCTGGAGCAGGCAAAAAAAGAGGCGCCCGGTTTCAACATCACCCCGATTAAGGGGGACTTAGCCCGCTGGCTCCCCCGGTTAGCCTCCGAGTCTGGATGGCATAAGCTGGGCTTTGAGGCAAACACCCTCACTTTCGCCACCTGCAGCCAACTTAATGAAAAGCTCACCGACGAGCAAATCAAGCTGGAGCTTATTCCCACCACGAAGCTGGTGGAAGACCTGCGCTCGGTGAAGGAGGAGGGCGAGCTGGAGCTCATCATCAAAGCCGTGGGGCTGACCGACGCCGCTTTCCGCCGGGCTAAATCGGGCATCAGACCGGGCATCACCGAGAAGCAAGCCGCCTGGGAAATAGAGAAGTCCCTGCGAGAAGGCGGCAGCGACGGGCTCGCCTTTGATGTTATCGTAGCCTCAGGCCCGAACTCCGCCCTGCCTCACGCCCGACCCACCGAGAGGGTAATCCGCCCCGGCGAGCCGGTGATTATTGATATGGGAGCTAAGCTCGACGGATACTGCAGCGATTTTACCCGCACCCTGTGCTTCGAGAAAGCTACTCAAACTCTAGTTGAGATTTATAATATCGTGCTGAAGGCGCAGCTTACCGCCATAGGAGAAATCAGGACGGGCATGAAAGCCGCTGAGGTAGACCGGCTAGCCCGGGAGGTTATTGAGCAAGCGGGGCATGGAGATGCCTTCGGGCATGGTCTGGGACACGGCGTCGGGCTGGAGACCCATGAGTCTCCCTCGCTCGGTCCCGCATCCCCGGACTTGCTCGCCGACGGCATGGTCTTCACCCTGGAGCCGGCGATTTATCTTCCCGGCTGGGGAGGCGTTAGAATTGAAGATATGGTCAGCCTGAAAGAAGGCAGGGTCAGGGTGCTTACCGGGACGGAGAAGGAAATGGAGGTCATTAAATGATAGATGCTGGAGAACTAAAGAAGGGAACAGCAATAGAGCTGGAAGGCAAGATATACCAGATTACCGAATACCGCCACATCAAGCTGGGGCGGGGCTCAGCTCAAATCCGGCTGTGGCTCCGTGACATCCGCAGCGGCAATACGCTTGAGCGCGCCTTCCAGGCAAGCGATAAATTTACTCCCGCCTTCCTTGAGCGCCACCATGTCCAGTATCTTTACAGCGAGAGAAACCTCTACTACTTTATGGATAGCGAGACCTATGAGCAAACACCGCTGACCGCAGAGCAGCTGGGAGAGACAACGAAATACTTAACGGAAGGGCTGGAGCTGAAGCTCCTGACCCACAAGGGGACGCCAATCAGCGTTGAGCTGCCCGCTGCTGTGGCCCTCAAGGTCACCGAGACGGAGCCGGGGTTCAAGGGCGATACCGCCACCGGGGGCACCAAACCGGCGAAGCTGGAAACGGGCATTAAAATACAGGTCCCCCTGTTTATCCATATCGGCGACGTCATCAAGGTCAACACCCGCAGTGGAGAATACCTGGAAAAGGCAGGATGAATGCTGAAAGCTGACCTGCATATTCACACCTGCTACTCTATAGACTGCGGCATGCCGCTGGAGAGGATAGTGGCTCGCTGCCTCCAGCTAGGCATCAACTGCGTCGCTATAGCCGACCACCACTCCATCACCGGCGCGCTGAAGATGCAGGAGATTGCCCCCTTCAGGGTGATTGTCGCTGAGGAAATAAGGACGCCCGTGGGCGAGCTGATGGGGCTGTTTCTCACCCAGGAGGTTCCCCGGGGGCTCTCGGCTCAGGAGACGATTGCCCGGATTAAGAGCCAGGGCGGGCTGGTCAACATCCCCCATCCCTTCGGTCACCTGCCGCTGAGCAACAAAAAGCTGCTAACCGAGGAAATCCTCTCCCAGGCTGACCTCATTGAGGTATTCAACTCCCGTGTTCCCTTCCGCAGCGCCGTTGCCAAAGCCTCAAAGTTAGCCTTAAAATACCGGCTGCCCGCCAGCGCCGGCAGCGATGCTCACACCATTCCCGAGATTGGTCGGGCTTATGTGGAGATGCCCGAGTTCAAGGGTGCGGAGGACTTTTTACACTGTCTTAACCAGGGTAAAATATCGGGGCGAAGGTCAAGCCCCTTGGTCCATTTTTCCAGCATGCGGTGGAAAACGAAGAAAGGTTGGCTTCCTTGTTAAACATCGGCTGGTTTTCTACCGGCAGGGACGAAGCTGCCCGCCAGCTTTTACAGGCGGTATGGCAAAGCATAGCCTCAGGCGATATTAAGGCGCATATCAGCTTTGTCTTCAGCAACCGGGAGCCCGCCGAAGCAGAGGAAAGCGACCTCTTTTTCAAGCTCGTCCGCAGCTATGACCTGCCCCTAATTTGCCTCTCGCACCGAAAATTCCGGGAGGGAAACCGGGCAAAAGACTGGCGTCTCCAGTATGACAGAGAGGTGATTGCCAGGACGGAAAAGCTCTCCCCCGACCTCGGCGTCCTTGCCGGCTATATGCTCATCGTGGGAGAGGAGATGTGCCGGCGGTATAATATGATTAACCTTCACCCCGCACCGCCGGGTGGACCTAAGGGCACCTGGCAGGAAGTGATGCGGCAATTGATAGAAAATAAAGCCGAGAGAGGGGGGGCGATGATGCACCTGGTAACTCCGGAGCTGGATAGAGGTCCGGCGGTCAGCTACTGCCTCTTCTCCCTCCGGGGCAAGCCCTTTGACCGCTACTGGCAGGAAAACGACAAAGAGATGCTGTTCAAGCTCATCCGCCACCACGAGCTTGCCCGGGAGTTCCCCCTGATTATCTCCACGCTCCGGGCGTTCGGTGAAAAGCAAATAACCATCAAGGACGGCAGGGTTACCGATGGCGGGGGAAATCCCATCGCCGGCTCCGACCTCACTGCTGAGGTTGACCGGGCGGTGAAGGCGGGACAATTATGAGCTTAATCTGCTTTGACCTTGAGGGTCCCCTGGCTCCCCAGGACAACGCCTACGAGCTAATGAAGCTGTTTTCGGGCGGGGACAAAATTTTTGAACTCATCAGCCGCTATGACGATTTACTGACCCTTGAGGGCAGGGAGAACTACGAGCCAGGAGATACCCTGGCTTTGATTGTCCCTTTCCTCGCCGGGCACGATGTCACCGAGGAGCAGATTAGGCTCATGGGACAAGAGGCAGGTCTGACTCCCGGGGCAAGTGAGCTTATCTCCCGGCTTAAGGCACGGGGCTGGCAGGTCTTCTGCGCCAGCACCAGCTATGAGCAATACGCCAGGGCTATCACCCGAAGAGTGGAAATCCCCGGGGGGAATGTTGCCTGCACCTCCTTCCTCTTAAACCAAATCCGCCAGCTGCTCCGCCAGGAGGAGCTTACCCTGCTCAAGGAGACCGAAAAACAAATCACCGCCCTTGACCCTTCCGACGATGCCATGATAAAGGAAAGGCTGGACTATTTTTACCGCCAGGAGCTGCCTCAGAGGCTCCCCACCGCCAGCAAGGAGATGGCTAAGGTGAAGCCGGTGGGCGGGAGGCGGAAGGTAGCGGCGCTGGAGAAATTCGCCGCCCGGACGGGAAAGCCGCTTTCCCGCTGGGCAGTCGTGGGAGACAGTATTACCGACTTCAGAATGCTCCAGGCGGTGGACAGCTCCGGCGGACTCGCCATTGCCTTCAACGCCAATGAATACGCCCTGCCCTACTGCACCATGAGCCTGGCATCTACCACGCTTGATGACCTGTGGACGGTGTTGAAGACCTGGAACGGAGAAAACCGCGACCTGGTGGAAAAGCTGGTCCGGGGAAAGGAAAAAACTGGAGGCAAAGGAGACCGGGGATATTTCCACTGGCTGGCAGGAGTCGATGATATAGCCTCTCCCCTGGAGGTCCACCGCAGAATACGCCTCCTGGTCAGGAAGGAAGCCGCCCGGCTCGGTTAATATTATGTCAAATATAGAAGTGGTCGGTCTCGGCGCCATAAATATGGACCTACTTTACCTGGTAAGGGAGATTGTCCTTGACAGCGAGGCTCCCCTTGACCGGGTTAAGGCAGTTCCCGGCGGCTCGGCAGCCAACACCATTTACGGCTTAGCCCTGCTGGGAATAAAGACAGGGCTGCTGGGAGCTGTAGGAGACGACGAGCATGGCAAAGCCTGCCTTAAAGACTTTCAACAGGCGGGTGTGGACGCCTCTCGTGTCAGGGTAAAGAGAGGGAAAGAGACCGGGCTCGCCCTGTGCCTCAGCGATAGAGGGGGAAAACGCTCCATCTACCTTTCTCCCGGCGCCAACAGCCTGCTTGAGCCTGAGGACATCGACCCCGGCTACCTCGGGCAGGCAGGGATAGTCCACCTTTCGTCCTTCGTTGATGATAAGCAATTCAACCTCCAGGCTGAGCTGGCGGAAAAGCTGCCCCCGGAGGTCAAAATCAGCCTTGCGCCGGGGATGCTTTACGCCGCCCGGGGAATGAAAGCCCTCTCTCCCCTGCTGAAAAGAAGCTACCTCTTGTTCATCAACAAGGAGGAGATAGAAAAGTTGACCGGCAAGGACTACGTAGCCGGGGCGAAGGAATGCCTGAGCCAGGGATGTCAAATCGTCGTGGTCACATTAGGTAAAGGAGTAAAACAAGCCCGCTCCGGCAGGGTGCTGACCGGCTATATCCGGGATAGAAAGGGAGAATATAAAGTTGAGCCATCGGCAAGCCCCCCCGACCGGCTGGAGACTACCGGCGCCGGCGATGCCTTTGCCGCCGGCTTTCTCTTCGGGCTGCTCAAGGGAAAAAAGCTCGAGGACTGCGGGCGGCTGGGAGATACCCTGGCCCATTTCGCCCTGGGCAGGATAGGCGCCAGGGAGGGTCTTCCTACCCTGCCCGTCCTGAAAGAAATGCTTCCGGGGATAATTGACTTTTGATGTCCCAAGCAGGTGTAATAGCTATTAAAAGGAGACCCGAATGAAAGTTGAGCTGCTGTTCATCACTCCAGAGGCGGAAAAGCTGATTGAGAAGGCAGGGCGGACAGCCTATCTGTCGTTCGGCAAGCAGGGGAAGGATACCGAAAAAGCGTTTATCCGGATGCTTATCAAGGGAGGACACCTCTCGGTGCTGGAGCATGCCTATGCCACCTTCAGAATTTCGGGCATATCCCGGGCATTCACCCACCAGCTGGTGCGGCACCGACTGTGCTCTTTCACCCAGCAATCGCAGCGCTATGTCGACGAAAGCAACTTCAGCTATGTTGAGCCGCCGACGGTGAAAAGCAGTCCCCTGGCTCATTCCCTCTTTGTTGATTTTATGGATAAAGCAAAAAGGGCTTACCAGGAGCTGCAACGGCTGAAAATCAGGAAGGAGGACGCCCGATTCGTGCTGCCTAACGCCGTGGAAAGCCAGATTGTGGTTACCGCCAATCTCCGGGAGTGGCGGCACATAA
>CAYHBC010000042.1:0-10251 GCA_964354775.1 uncultured Dehalococcoidales bacterium | reverse complement strand
TCTCCATTTAACCTCCTATTAGAATTTTGTTAATAGTATATGGTCTAACATTAACATACTTTTAAAAACCTGTCAAGTGTTTTTGGATTATCAATGGAATTAACCCATTATTTTGAATTTTTTTCTTGGTATTTATTCAGGTATTCCATTGTTACAATAAGGGAGAGGGATTTTTACTGAGATTGCCACGCCTGCAGCTCGCAATGACCAGGGGGCTATCTGGTATACAACCGCTTTGTGTTGGGCTATAATACCCTGTTGGCTGAATCAGGGAAGGAGGCAAGGATATGGCAGCAGGAATTGCGATTTTAGATACGGCGAAGAAGGAAGGGCGGACGGTGCTGACGGAGTTCGAGTCCAAGGAGCTGCTCCGGAAAGCGGGCATACCTGTTATTGAAACGAGGCTGGTGAAGAGCAAGCAGGAAGCTATGGCGGCGAGCAAGGAGTTGGGCTTTCCCGTGGTGCTCAAAATCGCCTCCCCCGATGTTATTCATAAGAGCGATTCCGGCGGAGTCAGGCTGGGTATTGCCAGCGCCGCTCAGGCTGGCAGGGCGTATGGCGAAATCCTCTCCGCCATAAAGCGGAAATATCCCCGGGCGGTCATTCATGGTCTGACCATCCAGAAAATGGCTCCCCCGGGCACGGAAGTGATTGTCGGGATGAGCAAAGACCCCCAGTTCGGTCCCGTAATTATGTTTGGTCTCGGCGGCATCCTGGTGGAGCTGTTAAAGGACGTCTCTTTCCGGATAGTCCCGCTTACCAGAAGAGACGCTGCCGAGATGGTCCGGGAGATAAAGGGGTTTCCCCTGCTGGAGGGTTACCGGGGACAGGAGCCGGCTAATATACCGGCACTGGAAGAGCTGCTCGTCCAGGTATCGCGGTTCGTGGAGAAGTCCCCCGAAGTTAAAGAGCTTGACCTTAACCCCGTCTTTGCCTACCGGGATAAGGTTGTCGCCGTAGACGCCCGGGTCATCCTCGAGGAATAGCTTTCGCCTGAATCGCCTCTTTTACCGCTCGGGCAATCTCTTCAGCGGTCAGCCCGTATTTTTGCAAGAGCTCCTGGGAGCTACCCGACAGGGCATAGCGGTCTTTGAGGTTAACGAAGCGCATCGGCACGGGCTTTTCCCGGGCTACTACCGGGGCAACACGGCTGCCCAGCCCCCCCTGCGCCAGATGCTCCTCGGCAACGACAATCGCTCCTGTCTCTGAAGCCGCTTTAATTATCGCTTCCTCGTCCAGGGGGTTGAGGGTGTGGATATTGATTACCCTGCAGTCTATCCCCTGCTCCGACAGCGCTTTTGCTGCCTCCAGAGCCCTGGCTACCATAATCCCCGTAGCGATGACGGCGGCATCCCTGCCCTGCTTCAAGGTTACCGCTTTGCCCAGGGTGAAACGATAGCCTTCGGAGTAAACCAGCGGCGTCTTAGGACGGCTCAGCCTGATGTAGAAAGGTCCGGGAGTAGCCGCTGCCGTCTTTACCGCCTCAACGGCTTCTAGGGCGTCGGCAGGGACAACCACGGTGAAACCGGGGAGGGAGCAGTATAGCGCCAGGTCCTCGATGGCGTGGTGGGAGGTGCCGTCTTCACCCACGCTGATGCCGCCGTGGGTGGCGACTATTTTGACATTCAGCTTCGGCTGTGAGACACACATCCTCAACTGGTCGAAGCAGCGACAGGAAGCAAAGACGGCGAAGGTGCTGGCAAAGACAGTCTTCCCTGCGGCTGCCAGTCCCGCAGCGATGCCTATCATGTTTTGCTCCTCCAGTCCGCAGTCGAAGAAGCGCTCGGGGCACTCCTTCGCAAAGAGCTCGGTCATGGTTGACCGGGACAAATCGGCGTCTAAGACGACGATGTCCTTGTTTTGTTTTCCCAGCTCAATTAATGTCCTGCCGTAAGCTTCGCGGGGGGATGCTTCTGCCGCGGGACTGTTTTGCCCTGACTTTGCTGCCAGGGTCATTCCAACTCCTTTAAGGCTCTTTCCGCCTCCTCCGCCGTAGGCGCCTTGCCGTGAAAATCAGGATTGTTTTCCATAAAGCTGACTCCCTTGCCCTTGATAGTGTGGGCGATGATGACCGTCGGCTTGCCTTTAATCGCTTTAGCTTTCTCAAAGGCAGCCAGAATTTGCTTGAGGTTATGACCGTCGGTTTCAATGGTGTGCCAGCCGAAAGCGCGCCACTTTTCAGCTAGAGGCTCAAGGTCCATAATATCCCGCGTCCAGCCGTCAAGCTGCTGCCGGTTGCGGTCGACGACAGCAGTCAAGCTGTCCAGCTTGAACTGCACGGCGGACAGGGCTGCCTCCCAGGTCTGCCCTTCCTCACATTCGCCATCGCTGAGCAGGACATAGGTGCGGCAGTCCCGACGGTCAAGCCGGGCAGCCAGGGCAGTGCCGGTGGCGAAGGATAAGCCCTGTCCCAGGGAGCCCGACGACATCTCCACCCCCGGGGTAAGGTTCCTATCGGCATGCCCCTGGAGACGGCTGCCCATCTTTCTCAGGGTATTCAGCTCCTCTACCGGGAAATATCCGCTTTCTGCCAGGGCGGCGTATAAGACCGGTGCGGCATGTCCCTTGCTCAATATGAAGCGGTCGCGGTCTTCCCATCGGGGGTTTCGGGGGTCATAGCGCATAATCTTGAAGTAGAGGGCAGTGACTATGTCCGCAGCGGATAAAGAGCCTCCGGGATGCCCGCTGCCTGCCGTGGCGGTCATGGTGATTATGTGTCGCCGCAGCTTCTTAGCCATCGCGGCAAGCTCAGGCAGCGAAAGGTTGAATATATTGGCGGGCAGGGTATTCTGAGACGGCGACTTGATGCGATTTGCCATTTGCTAAACAAAGATGAATATCGCTTACCATTGTAAATAAAGATGAATTACAATGTCTATATGATTTAGGGCTATTTGTAAAAAAATTTGGTTGAGAGCCTCATAAATGCGGTATAATGTCTTGTTTATCCGGGATGGGACTTGTAAATTTCGGGACACTGCTTAAAAATTAGAGGGCGATGAATCCACCATCCGGTGAGGGAGGAATTCGGTCTTTTATCGCTATTGAACTGCCCCACGAGGTCAAAAGGGAGCTGGCGCAGTTAAGTCGTGAGCTTGGAAAGGCTAAATATCCCTTTGTTAAGTGGGTGGATACGGAAAACATTCATTTGACCCTGAAGTTTCTGGGCAATATCCCCCCGGGTCAGGTAGCGGAGATAGCCAAAGCCATGGAGCAGGCGGTCCAGGGAAAATCTCCCTTTCAACTGGAGATTTCCAGGCTGGGGGCTTTCCCCAATGTAAACCAGCCGCGAGTTATCTGGATTGGCGTTGGCGGGGAAACCGACCGGCTCCTGGAGCTACAGCAGGATATAGACTCCCGCCTTGTTCCTTTAGGCTTCCCCCCGGAAAAGCAGCCATTTGTGCCTCATCTGACTATCGCCCGGGTCAGGGAAAATGCCTCGCCGGACGATAGAAAAGTCCTGGGACGGGTATTAGCTTCCCGGGCGTTTGATAGCCAGGGGCGCATTGCCGTAGATTCAATTAAATTGATGAGAAGCCAGTTGACCCCTGAAGGACCCGTTTATTCCCTCTTGTCGGTGGTAGCCCTGGCAAAATAAAGGTATTTGCTATCGTGGACTGCTTATACTATATTATCGTATTAAGGTGAGTGGAAATGGCGTATCAACTGGAAGAAGAGCAGGCTCTACAGCGGAAACGGCTGACCGATAAAGCCGTAAGCCTGGCGGTTCAAGGTCGCTGGGAAGAAGCGAAGAAGCTGAATAAGGTGATAATTGAGGGATTTCCCGGTGATGTTGAGGCTTATAACCGCCTGGGTAAGGCTTTAACCGAGCTGGGAAAGTTTGCTCAGGCAAAGAAGGCTTATCGCAAAGCGCTGGAACTTGCCCCAGGCAACTCCATTGCTAAAAAAAATATCGCCCGCTTGAGCACCCTGCCTGAATCCGCAGGGGCTCCCGGCGGCAAGATGGGTGGAATCGGTCCCGAGCTCTTTGTTGCTGAGTCAACCAAGTCCGGCATAGTAAATCTTCATAATTTAACCCCGGACAGCATATTAGCCAGGGTAACGCAGGGCGACCAGGTGAAGCTGACGGTGGAGGGACGGAGGTTGATTGTCAATGAGAGAAACGGGGAATACCTCGGTGAAGTGGAGCCCCGACATAGCTCACGCCTGGTCAAGCTGATAAAAGGTGGTAATAAGTATGCTGCGGCTATTCTCAGCGTGAAGCCAGGTGAAGCCCGGGTAATAATCAAGGAGGTATATCAACATCCGGAGCAAATCGGTATTCCCTCCTTTCCCGTCCGGGTTAGCGATTCCAGCCGCCGCCACCTCAGGGAAGGGCTGCTCAACACTCTCATTACCCGGAGCAAGGAGGCAACCGGGGGGACTGAGCCTCTGGAAGAGGATGTTGAGGAGTCCGAGGAGAATTTGCCCGACGGTTTTTCCATTCTTGAAGACCTTGGAGGAAGAAAGGAGATTGAGGGCTGATGACAGTCGGGACAGTAAAGCCGATTAACATTGAGCAGGAGATGAAAAGCTCCTACCTCGACTATGCCATGAGCGTCATCGTCTCCCGGGCGCTGCCTGATGTGCGGGACGGCTTGAAACCGGTGCAGCGGCGCATTCTTTACGCCATGAACGAGCTGGGTCTGCGACATAACACTTCATATAAGAAAAGCGCCCGAATTGTGGGAGAGGTCCTGGGGAAATATCACCCCCACGGCGATGCTCCTGTCTACGAAGCCATGGTGCGGATGGCGCAGGACTTTTCCCTGAGATATGTCCTGGTCGATGGGCAGGGTAATTTTGGAACCGTGGATAACGACCCACCAGCGGCGATGCGCTATACCGAAGCCAAGCTCGCCGAGATTGCCCAGGAGATGCTCGCCGACATTGATAAGGATACCGTTGACTTCACTCCCAATTTTGATAATTCGCTGGAGGAGCCTTCCATCCTGCCGGCAAGGCTGCCCAACCTGGTGGTCAACGGCTCTTCAGGCATAGCCGTAGGTATAGCCACCAACATACCACCCCACAACCTCCCCGAAATATGCGATGCCATCACTTATTTGATTGAGCATCCTGACGCCACTACTGAGGAGCTCCTGGAGTTTGTGAAGGGACCGGATTTCCCCACGGGGGGCATTATTCACGGTGTTGAGGGAATAAAGAGCGCCTATGCCACGGGGCAGGGGAAGGTCGTCATCCGGGCTAAAGTCAGCGAGGAAACTACCAAGAGGGGCGGGAAGCAGATAATCGTTACCGAGCTTCCCTATCAGATAAATAAGGCGACGCTGGTGGAGAAAATAGCCGAGCTGGTCAAGCAGAGGAAGGTTGAGGGCATCAGCGAGGTGCGCGATGAGTCGGATAGGAAGGGGATGCGAATCGTTATTGAGGTCAAGAAAGAAGCCTTTCCCCAGCAGGTGATTAATAACCTCTATATGCACACCACAATGCAGGACTCCTTCTTTATTAATATGGTCGCCCTGGTCAACGGGCAGCCCAAGCTGGTTAATCTCAAGGAGACCCTGAGTTGTTATATTGACTTTCGCCGCGAGATAATTACCCGCCGCTCCCGCTTTGAGCTTCAAAAAGCCCGGGAGAGAGCGCATATACTTGAGGGAATCAAAATCGCCCTCAATAACCTGGAGCGGATAATCGGGGTAATCCGGCAGTCGGAAACGATTGAGGCGGCGCGCAATAATTTGATGTCCCGGTTTAATCTGTCGCAAGTTCAAGCTCAAGCTATTCTTGATATGCCCCTCCGCCGCCTGGCTCATCTGGAGCAGCAGAAGATAGATGAGGAATATAGCGAGGTAATAGGCAATATTTCTTACCTGGAGGACTTGCTGGCTAACCCCAAGAAGGTCTCGTTCCTTATTCAGGAGGAAATCGCTGAATTGAAGTCCCGGCATGGCGACCGCCGCCGTACCAGGATTAGCAAAGAAGAGGCAGTTGAATTTCGCAAGGAAGAGCTTATTCCTCACCAGAAAGTGACGGTTATCCTCACCAACCAGGGATTTATTAAACGAGTCCCCATCAGCACTTACCGCCTCCAGCACCGCGGTGGAAAAGGGGTTATGGGAACGGCGACTCGCGAAGCCGATTTTATAAGGCATATCCTAATCGCCAATACCCATGATAATCTGCTCTTCTTCACCGCTTCGGGAAAAGTCCATTCACTCAAGTGTTATGAAATTCCCGAGGACTTATCGCGGAGCACCAAGGGCACTGCGCTGGTCAGCTTACTGCCAGTTAACCTGGAAGACAAAATAACCACGATTCTGGCTTCGGCGGATTTCCCCTCCGACAGGTTCCTGGTGATGGCTACCAGGATGGGCATGGTGAAAAAGACTCCTCTGGAGAAGTTTGCCCGGGTGAGGAGAAACGGCATTATGGCAATGAAGCTCAGGAAGGGAGACGAGCTTATAGCAACGGGGATAGCCTCTGACTCCGATGAGATCATCCTGGCGAGCGAGGATGGTCGGGTGGCCAAGTTTAAGGTTGATGCCTTGAGGTCTGCCTCCAGAATCAGCGGCGGCGTTCATGGTATTCGCCCCGCTGAGGGCTGCGCCGTGGGTATGGGTGTGGTCTTCCCTGATGCCTGCCTGCTCACGGTGACCCACCACGGCTTCGGCAAGCTGACCGAGATGCCGAGATACCCCACCCACCGGCGCGGCGGCAAGGGAATCCGGGCTCACCGGCTCAATGAGCAGACGGGCAAGCTAGCAGCATGCCGCTTGGTTCTCCCCCGGGGATACCTGGTAATGCTGTCAAACAAGGGCAACATGGTGCGCATCCCCATTGAGCAAATCTCAAAGCAAAGCCGGGGCGCTAAAGGGGTGCATTTAATGTCGCTGGACGCCGGCGATAGCGTGGTCTCCATAACCACTTTAGACCGCCTGGGCACTTAACGAGGTGGTGCGGGGGTTAACGCCCTGCTTCGGTTAATATTGGGCCGGAGGTGAGCGATGATAGAGGCGCAGAAAAGCTGGTCCGAGGTAAGCGTTAATATGCGAAAGGAAATGGAGCGGTTGATGGGCGATTTCATGACTCGTAAGCCGCCGATGGTGCGCTTTTCACCCCGGACCTGGGAACCAGCCGTGGATGTAGCTGCGCTTTGTCTTCGTGGACAGCATCGATGAGACGCCTAAGGCTGCTCTGAAGGCACATACTTGAAGGACAGGCTCTACCGGGCGGGCTTGCGACGCTCTATGTCCTGGCAGGAAGCCGCCCGGCGCTCCAGTCCGCAGGCATTACATTTCCCCGAGGCGCAGTCCGGCGTCTCCTCCGCCTGCACCATTTTACGGTATTCCCTCTTGAGGAACTCGGCACTCACCCCGCTGTCAATATGCTCCCAGGGCAACACCTCGTCCTGCGCCCGTTCCCGGTTAGCGTAAAAAGAAATATCAAGCCCCTGCTCCTTGAAGGCACTGAGCCATCTGGGGTAATCAAAATGCTCGCTCCAGGCATCGAATTTACATCCCCGCCGCCAGGCGCGGTGAATGACCTGGCTCAGCCGGCGGTCGCCCCGGGACAAGGCGGCTTCAATCCTGCTGGCGTTAAGGTCGGGGCGGGAAAATCTTACCCTCAGCCGGCTCAAGCCGCTCTTTAGCAGCTCGTATTTAGGCAGCAGCAGCTCCTCTTTTTCCTGTCCCAGCCACTGGCAGGGAGTGTGCGACTTGGGAATGAGCACCGAGGCGCTGACATGCAGCCTGCTTTTGGGGCATAGACGGCTTACCCGGCTCACGAGTTCAACGATGCCTTCCACATCCTCAAGGGTCTCGCCGGGCAAGCCGAGGATAAAATACAGCTTCAGGTTTATCCACTCTTTGTCCAGGGAAGCCAGCGTGTCCAGTATAACCTGCTCGGGGATATTTTTGTTGATTGCCCGGCGCAGTCTCTCGCTCCCCGCCTCAGGGGCAAAGGTCAGGGTGAGCTTATGCTGTGATTTCAGCAGCAGTTCTGCCAGTCCCGGCGTAATTGAGTCCAGCCGCAAGCTGGGCAGGGATAAAGCCAGCTCCTTGCCATAATACTGGTTCACCAGCCTGCCGATGAGGCTCTCGATGCCGGGATAGTCCCCGCTGTTCAGGGAGAGCAAGGACACCTCGCTATATCCGCAGTAGCGGGATAAGCCGGCTACGGCGTCCACTATTTCCTCCTCGGAACGATGCCGCATGGGACGGTAGATTATCCCCGCCTGGCAGAAGCGGCAGCCCCGGGTGCAGCCCCGCTGCATCTCTATGGAGCCGTAGTCGTGTATTACCTCGGTGTAGGGAACAACCGGTCTGGTGACCGGCGGGGGCAATTTGGCTACCAGCTGGCGCTCCACCTTCGGCTTAGCCTCAGGAACCAGAGGGATAATGCCCTCCAGGGAGCCGTCGGTGCGGTAATCGACCTGATAAAAGCGGGGGATATAGACCCCCGCCAGCTTAGCTGCCTGGCGGAGTAGCTTTTCCCTGTCGTCTTTATGCGCCCGAAAGACCTCCACCAGCTCAGGGAGCACCTCTTCGCCCTCGCCAATGACGAACAAATCGATGAATTCAGCCACAGGCTCGGGATTAAGAGAGCAGCTTCCTCCGGCTATTACCAGGGGGTGGGAGCTGTCCCGCTCATGGCTGAACAGGGGAATTTGAGCCAGGTCCAGGATGTTCAGCACATTGGTGTAAGTGAGCTCGTAGCCCAGCGAGAAGCCGATGATATCAAACTCCCTCAGGTGGTGTTTTGATTCCAGGCTGAAAAGGGGGATGCCCTGCTCTCGCAGAGCGGCTTCCATATCCGTCCAGGGAGCGAAGACCCTTTCTGCCAGGACGTCCGGCTGCCGGTTCAATATCTCGTAGAGGATAGGTATTGCCAGGTTGGACATGCCCACTTCATAAGCATCGGGATAGCACAGGGCAATCCGGAGTGGTGTTGACTTCCAGTCCTTGATAATGCTGTTCCACTCACCACCGGTGTAGCGGGCAGGCTTTAAGACCTGCCTTATGATACCGTCGAGCTCTTTCACTTTGTCTGAGGCATTATAGCCTTTCGCCATTCTAAAGTTCAAAATTTCCCTTCGTTAGGGTGTTTACCTGTCATTCCGCTGGCTAACGGATTGCCACGCGGAGTTTATCCTGAGCGAGATTCTTCGGTCGCTTCTCTCCCTCAGAATGACAGGAAGCGAAGGGCTCGCAATGACACCGGGGAATTGCTAAACAATTTTTTTCCTTCGTGCAAGTTGACATCTTTGTCATTCCCTGCTAGATTGTAGTTTTGTTATGGGTTATAAGGGATTATAGAGATGCCCACCATAAATCAACTGGCGCGGAAGGGGCGGCGGAGAGCTGGTAAACGGACCAAGGCTCCGGCGCTGCACTACGCCTATAATGCGATAAAAGGGAGAACCAGATGGACTGAAGGCTCGCCTCAGAAGCGGGGAGTCTGCATTCAGGTTAAAACGGTTACGCCCAAGAAACCGAACTCCGCGCTGCGCAAGGTTGCCCGGGTGAGGCTGACCAACGGTATGGAGGTGACCGCCTATATTCCCGGTGAAGGACATAACTTACAGGAGCACTCAGTGGTCTTGATTCGCGGCGGTCGGGTCAAGGATGTTCCCGGAATCGGCTACCATATCATCCGGGGCACTCTGGATGCCGAAGGAGTGGCGGGACGAAAGCAGGGGCGCAGCCGATATGGCGCTAAATTAGCTAAAGAATAGGTGATATATGCCCAGGAAAGGTAACAAGGTAGTAAAAAGGGAGATAGCCCCCGACCCTAACTACGGGAGCGTTGTCGTAGCTAAATTTACCAACAAGCTTATGCTGCGGGGACAAAAAGCCACTGCCGAGCGCGTTATGTATAAGGCTCTGTTGCTTGCCAGTGAGCAGACAAAGGAGAGCCCCGTGGATGTCCTGGAGAAGGCGATTAAGAATGTTACCCCGTCAGTTATGGTCCGGTCGCGGCGTGTCGGCGGCGCCACATATCAGGTTCCCCTGGAGGTAGAGGAGGAGCGGGGGCGCGCCCTGGCGATAAAATGGCTGATTATCTCCGCGCGCACCCACGGTGGCAAGTCCATAACCGAAAAATTAGCCGCAGCGCTGGTTGAGGCTACTCAAGGTCAAGGGGCGGCAATCAAGAAGCGCGACGATGTTCACAAGATGGCTGAAGCTAACCGGGCTTTCATGCATTATCGCTGGTGAGGTGTGGATATGGCGTCACGAACTTTTCCCTTAGAAAAAATACGCAATATAGGCATCATTGCCCATATAGATG
>CAYHBC010000041.1:0-10313 GCA_964354775.1 uncultured Dehalococcoidales bacterium | reverse complement strand
ACGGCTATTTCGCCCCGGTTGGCAATGAGAATTTTGCTAAACATAGTCGTCTTCTTCTTCTGTGCCCTCACCCTCCCTTCAGCTCCAGAAAATGCTGCTCATACTTCTCAATCAGCCCTTCGTCGGCGAAGCTGAAGTAGCAGTTATCCCCCACGATGATATGGTCCAGCACCTTCATCTGCATGATGTTTGCCGCAAAGACCAGGTCCCGGGTTATCTGCTTATCGTTATCGCTGGGCTCGGGATTGCCCGAGGGGTGATTATGGGCGAAGACCAGCGCGGCGGCGTTGTGGCTGATGGCGTCCCTGACAATTTCCCGGGGATAGACCGCACTGGCGGTCAATGTCCCTTCAAAGAGGTCCTCCACCTCGATAACCTGGTTCTGGGTATCCAGGAACATAACCTTGAATACCTCCTTCTTGAGGTCTCTCATCGAAATATATAAATAGTCAAAGACCTCCCGGGACGACTTGCAATAGGCTTTATCCCGAATCTGCTCCTTGAGGAACTCCCCGGCGGTCTCCTGAACGACCTTGATTCCAAAGGTGTTGCTGGGACCAATCCCCTTGATTTTCTGCAATTCCTCGGGCGGTGCGGAGAGGACTCCCCTCAAGCCCTTGAACCGCTTGATGGCTTCCTTTGCCGGCTGCTTGCAGTCCCGGCGAGGCGTCCCCAGCGTCAGCAGCAGCTCCACGATTTCATAATCATGGAACCCTTTTAGCCCCGACTTGAGAAACCTCTTCCGCAGCCTGTCCCGGTGCCCTTCCTGGTCTTTGGTGCCCATCGCCTTAAGTTGTCCTTAATTATACTCTTAACTATAATAACAAAAAACGGGGCGCTTAGAGATGTAGTTGCCCATCCGTTAGCCAACGGATTGGGCGATTATGCCTGATAAATCAGGCAACTACGGAAATTCCGGGGGTAAAATGTCTCTGAAAACGCCTGAGTTTGAACAACCTTTAGGAGGTGAAAAGTGGACTCATCCCTGTTTACCCTTGAGGGAAAGGTAGCCATCGTTACCGGAGCGGGACGGGGCATCGGCAAGTCCATCGCCCTGGGGCTGGCTGATGCCGGCGCCGATGTGGTGGTCTGTGCCCGGACTGCCGCCGATATTGAAGCCACCGCCGGGGAAATCCGGGCTAAGGGAAGAAAGTCCCTACCCCTCCCCACCGATGTCCGCCTCGCCGAGCAGATAGCCAGCCTGGTGGAGAAAAGCGTGGCGGAGTTCGGGCGGATTGACATCCTGGTCAACAACGCCGGCGGCTCTTTCATCGCCGCCACTATGGACCTGAGCGAAGGGGGCTGGGACGCCATCGTCAGGGAGAACCTGAAGAGCGTCTTCCTCTGCTCCAGGGCGGCAGCCAGGGTGATGATTTCCCAGAAGAGCGGAAATATCGTCAACATCGCCTCAATAGCGGGCACGGCGAGCTACACCCTCTGCGCTCCCTACGGGGCAGCCAAGGCGGGGCTGATTAATTTCACCAGCACGCTGGCGGTAGAGCTGGCGCCGTACAACATCAGGGTGAACGCCATCGCCCCGGGGTTCATCACCACGGGGGGATTTTTGCAGCTGTTGAACGCCGAGCCCGGCGCAAGCAACGAGGAGGAGAAAGGAGGATTTTTACCGAATATCCCCCTGGGGCGCTACGGTCAGCCCGGGGACATCGTCGGCGCCACTGTCTTCCTCGCCTCCGCCGCCTCGTCCTACATTACCGGGCAGACACTGGTTGTTGACGGCGGGCTGACCATCAAGCTGGTGTAAAGGTAATAATATGTCGGGTTATTTTATCTGGACTATCGGCTGCCAGATGAACAAGGCGGAGTCGCAGCGCCTCGCCGGCTGCCTGGACGCCGCGGGCTACCGGGAGGTCGGCTCGCCCCGCGAAGCCGACCTGGTGGTGCTCAATACCTGCGTGGTGAGGCAGAGCGCCGAGGACAGAGTCCGGGGAATGCTGGGGCAGCTAAAAGGGCTGAAGAGGGAGCGCCCCCAGACCCGCATCGTGGTTACCGGCTGCTTTGTGGACTCCCACACTGAAGGCTTGAAGAAGCGGTTTCCGCATGTTGACTTCTTCTTCAAGCCGGGGGCTTACCCCGATTTCATCACCTGGGCTGAGGAGCAGGGCATCCCCGCTATTAACCGCCCTGGGGCGGCTTCCTCGCCCTGCGCCTTTATCCCCATCATCCAGGGATGCAACAACTTCTGCTCTTTTTGCATCGTCCCTTACCGCCGCGGCAGAGAGGTGAGCCGTCCCCTGGAGGAGGTCGCCGGCGAAGCGGAACAGATGGCTGAGCAGGGCGTCAGGGAAATAACCCTGCTGGGACAGAATGCCGCCGCCTACGGACATGACCTGCCGGGAAAGCCCGACCTGGCTGACCTGCTTTACCGGCTGAACGGAATTCCGGGCTTACTGCGGATTCGCTTCCTGACCAACCACCCCAAGGACGTAACCCCGAGGCTCCTTAAGGCGGTGGCTTCGCTGGACAGGGTGTGTAAATACCTGGAGCTGCCCCTCCAGTCGGGCGACGATGATATATTGAGGGCGATGAGGCGGGGATATACTGCGGCGCAATACCGGGAGCTCATTCACACCGTCCGGGAGCTTCTCCCTCAGGCGGCACTGAGCACCGATGTGATTGTGGGCTTTCCCGGGGAAACCGGGGAGCAGTTTGAGCATACCTTTTCGCTCCTGAAAGAGGTAAGGTTTGATGTCATCCATATTGCGGCTTACTCCCCTCGTTCGGGCACCATCGCCGCCAGGGAATATGAGGACGATGTCCCTCCCGGGGTCAAGAAGGAAAGGCTCAGGAAAGTGGAAGAGCTTCACGCCTCCATCGCCGCTGAGATTAACTCCGGCTACGTGGGAAAGGCGGTGGAGGTGCTGGTGGAGGGCGACAGGAAGGGAAAGTGGTACGGGCGGACTGAAGGCAATAAGCTGGTCTTCTTTCCCGCCAGCGGGGCGGAGCTCTTAGCACAACTGGTGAAAGTTAACATTGAAAAAAGCAGCCCCTGGGCGCTTCAGGGGAGGTATGAGTAAGGATTTTGATAACCTGGACGCCCTTTTCCATCCCCGCTCCGCCGCCATCGTGGGGGCATCGGCAAATGTCATCTCCGGCGGCTACAATTTCACCCGCTACCTTGTTGACCACGGCTTCAAGGGCAGGCTCTACCCCGTAAACCCCAGGCTGGACGAGCTGCTGGGACTCCGGGTCTACCCCGGCGTCAGAGATATACCCGAGCCGGAGATAGACTATGTCATCTGCTGCATCTCCGCCGAAGGAGTGCCCTCCCTGCTGGATGACTGCAAAGCCAAAAATGTCAAGCTGGTCCATCTTTTCACCGGGATAATGAGCGAAACGGGGAGGGAGAAGGAGACAAAGCTGGAAAGGGAAATCATCCAGAAAGCTAGAGGGCTGGGCATCAGAATCCTGGGACCGAACTGTATGGGTCTGTATTGTCCCGCAGTGGGGCTTTCCTTCAACCACGACCTGCCCCGGGAAAGCGGACCGGTGGGGGGATTTCTTCAAAGCGGGGGAGGGGCGGGGGAGTTCGTCCGCTATGCCGCCCTGCGGGGAGTCCGCTTCAGCAAGGTCGTAAGCTACGGCAACGCCCTGGATATAAACGAGTCCGAGCTATTGGACTACTTCGCCGCCGACCCCGAGACGAAAATAATCGCCGCCTATATTGAGGGGGTGAAGGACGGCAGGGAGTTTATCCGGGCGCTGTCCTCCGCTGCGGCAAGGAAGCCGGTGCTCATGCTCAAGGCGGGGAGGGGGGAGGCGGGGAAAAAGCTGGCTTTCTCCCACACGGCGTCGCTGGCGGGCTCTATGGAGCTCTGGCGGGCACTGTCCAAACAGCACGGCGTCGTCCTGGTGAGCAATTTCCAGGAGCTGGTCGACCAGGCGGTGGCTTTTACCTTCCTCCCCCCCATCACGGGAAGGAAGGCGGTCATCATCGGCGGCGGAGGCGGGAAAAGCATAATCTCCGCCGATGTCTGGGAGGAGGAAGGTTTCCACCTGCCGGACTTCTCCCCCGGGGTAAGGGAAAAGCTCAGAGAGGAAGTCCCCCACATCTGGGACTGGCTCAGAAATCCCCTGGACAGCTCCATACTGCAAAAATCGCTTGTCCCCCCGGTGAGCCTGCTGAGGACGATTATCGCCGAGCAGGAATTTGATATTTTTATCGTCAGCCTGACCCAGGACGACCCCTATCCCGCGGACATCTGGCGGCAGGTGCTCGCCGCCGATTTCCTGGACGGCGCCGCCACCATCAAGGGGGAAGGCAAGCCCGTGGTCTCGGTTATTGAGACTGCCGAGATTGATTCCTCCGATATGGCAGGCTGGAGGTGGAGCGCCATCGCCGAGATAAGGAAAGATATTATCCGCCAGGGGATTCCTGTTTTCCCCTCGCCCGACAGGGCGGCGAAGGCGATGAGGAAATTTGTGGACTACTGGGTCGGGAGGGAGCGCCGGAGCTAAAAATGACCGCCGAGGAAAGGGTCCGCGAGCTGAAGCACAAGCTCAACGCCATTATCGTGGCTCATAACTATCAGCGCCCCGAGGTGCAGGACATCGCCGACTTCACCGGGGACTCGCTGGAGCTGGCGCGGGAATGCGTCGGCGTGAAGGCGGAGGTAATCGTCTTCTGCGGCGTCCTGTTTATGGCCGAGACGGCGGCGGTTCTCAATCCCGGTACCACGGTGCTGCTCTCCCATCCCGGCGCCGGCTGCCCCCTGGCGGATACCATTGACGTCCCCACCTTGAGAGAATGGAAAAAGCGCTACCCCCGAGCCGGAGTGGTGGCTTATGTCAATACCTCGGCGGCGGTCAAGGCGGAAAGCAACATCTGCTGCACCTCGGCTAACGGCGCCGAGGTGGTAAATGCCCTGCCCCACAAAGAAGTCCTCTTCATCCCCGACAAAAACCTGGGGCACTATGTCGCCACCAGGACGGACAAGAAGGTGATTCTCTACCCCGGCTCCTGCCCCACCCACGATAACCTCACCGCCGAAGAGGTCGGGGCAGCCCGGCAGCGCCATCCCGGCGCCAGGGTGCTGGTCCACCCCGAATGCCGCCCCGAGGTCATCGAACTGGCTGACGCCGCCCTGAGCACCTCCCAGATGCTCCGCTACGCCAGGGAGAGCCCCGCCCGGGTCTTCCTCATTGGCACTGAAGAGGGAATGCTGTATCCTTTAAGAAGGCAGAACCCCCTGAAGGAGTTTCACCTCCTCTCCCCGAGCCTGGTCTGCCCCGATATGAAGATGACCACGCTCCAGACGGTGGTGGAAACCATGGAGGGAAGGAAAAACATCGTAACCGTCCCCGAAAAGATAGGGACGAGAGCGAAAAGGGCTATTGACCGGATGCTGGCGATAAGGTGAATAAGATGAGCGGCTACGCCTACATAATAGTGGGCAGCGGGATTGCCGGGCTTTACGCCGCCCTGCTGGCTAACGGGCAGGGCAGCGTGCTGGTGCTGACCAAGGGCAGCATTGACGACTGCAACACCCGCTATGCCCAGGGGGGCATCGCCGCCGCCATCGGCAAGGACGACTCCCCCGAGCTTCACTACCGGGATACCGTAGCCGTGGGAGGCGGTCTGTGCAACACCGACGCCGTCCATATCCTCACCGATGAGGCGGCAGAGTGCATCACCGACCTCACCAGGCTCCATGTCCCCTTTGATACCCAGGACGGCAAAATCACCCTGGGCACGGAAGCGGCTCACAGCGTGCCCCGTATCATCCACGCCGGGGGAGACGCCACCGGCGAGCATATTGAAATCACCCTGAGCCGCCAGGTGCGCTCGGGCAAGGTCAGGGTCCGGGAGCACTGCCTGGTCAGTGAAATCATCGCCCCGGAGGGCAGGGTAAAAGGGGTAAAGGTCCTTGACTGCCTGACAGGTGCGACCCAGGAACTCCAGTGCCGCTTTCTTATTTTAGCCACCGGCGGCGCCGGACAGCTATTCAAATACACCACCAACTCCGATGTGGTTACCGGCGACGGCATCGCCCTGGCTTTCAGAGCCGGCGCTGAGGTGAGCGACATGGAGTTCTTCCAGTTTCACCCCACCAGCCTCCGCCTTCCCGGGGTGGCTTCCTTCCTCATCTCCGAGGCGGTGAGGGGGGAGGGGGGAATACTGAAAAACGCCCGGGGTCACCGCTTTATGCCCGACTACGCCCCCGAGGCGGAGCTTGCCCCCAGGGATGTGGTGGCGCGGAGCATTGTTTATGAGATTAACAAGAGCGGCAGCGCTAAGGTCTTCCTGGATGTTACTCACCTCCCCGCCCGCCTGATTACCACCCGCTTCCCCCACATCTACCGCTTCTGCCTCCAGCACGGCTTGAACATCACCAGGGAGCTTATACCGGTGGCGCCGGCAGCCCATTACCTTATGGGCGGGGTAAAGGTCAACGAGTGGGGTGAGACCACTATCCCCGGCTTGTTTGCCGTGGGAGAGACAGCCTGCACCGAAGTCCACGGGGCTAACCGGCTGGCATCAAACTCTCTGCTTGAGGCGCTGGTCTTCACCCGCAGAGCGCTCCAGAGGACCATCGAGGGAGCCAGCTCATCTTTGCCTCCTGTCATTGCGAGTCCGGCGGCTGACGGAAAGCAATCTCACTCCCTCCCCACCCGCAAGCCGCCTGAGACGCCGCCGCTCAGTCTATCCAGCCTGCAATCGCTTATGTGGGACAGGGTGGGCATCATCCGCTCCGGCGAGGGTCTCACCGAGGCGGTGAACATACTGGCGGGCTGGGAGCGCTCCCTGCCTCAGCCTGTTGACCGCCCCACCTACGAGCTGGGCAGCCTGGTATTGTGCGGCAGGCTTATAGCCGAGGCGGCTCTACTACGAAAGGAGAGCCGCGGCGCTCACTTCCGCACCGATTTCCCCCGCACCTCCCCACAGTGGCGGAGGCATATCATCTTCAAGGAGAAAAATGCTGGATAATGCCCGGATACGGCGGCTGGTCGACCTCGCTCTAGCCGAGGACCTCGGCAGGGGCGATGTTACTACCGATTCCCTGATACCCGAGAAAAAAACTGGCGTAGCATCAATTTTAGCCCAAGAAAAGGGCATTTTAGCCGGGGGCGGGGTAGCCCGGCAGGTGTTTCGCCGCGTTGACCCCGAGCTGAAGGTAAGGCTCCGGGTCAAAGACGGCGCCGGAATTAGCCCCGGCGAGGTAATCGCCACGGTGGAAGGCAGGGTAGCGAGCATACTCAAGGCGGAGAGGACGGCGCTCAACTTCCTCCAGCGGCTGAGCGGCATCGCCACGGAGACCAGCCGCTATGTGAAGGCGGTCGAGGGACTGCCGGTGCGGATTATGGACACCCGGAAGACGGCTCCGGGGCTCCGGGCGCTGGATAAATACGCCGTGAAGGTCGGCGGGGGCAAGAACCACCGTAGGCACTTAGGCGACGGCGTCCTCATCAAGGACAATCACCGGGCAGCCCTTCAAAGCGAAGGCTTGAGCCTCAAGGAAATCATCGCCCGTATCCGGCGGAACGCCCCTGCGGCGACTCCGGTGGAGATTGAGGTCAGCACTCCCCGGGAAGCCCTGGAGGCTGCCGAAGCCGGGGCGAATATCGTTATGCTGGACAATATGAGCCTTGACGATATGCGCCGGGCGGTGAAGATGCTCCGCGGGGTCGCCTTAATTGAGGCTTCGGGGAAAATCACCCTGGACACGGTCAGGGCGGTGGCGGAGACCGGAGTTGATTTCATCTCGGTGGGCGCCATCACCCATTCCGCCCCGGCGCTGGACATCAGCCTGGAGCTGAAATAGCCTTCTCTCGCGGTGCCAGTCCGTGAGCCCGGAGCAAGGGGAGGTCATCCAGAATATCCGCCGTGCTGCCCTCAGCTACCAGCCTTCCCTCATCCAGTATTACAGTCCGCGAACACAACGCCCTCACCAGCTCCAGGTCGTGGGCGGCGATGACCTTGGTCACCGGCAACCGCCTCAATAGCTCAACTAAAGACCACTTGCTCCTCGGGTCGAGGTTGCTGGTAGGTTCATCCAGGACCAGAAGCTGGGGATTCAAAGAAAGAACGGTGGCAAGGGCAATCCTTTTCCTTTCGCCAGCGCTGAGGTGATGAGAGGAACGCTTTTCATAGCCCGCCAGCCCCACCCCCTCCAGAGCCTGAGCCACACGCTGCCTGACTTCCGATTCAGAATAGCCCATATTTATCGGACCGAAGGCGACATCATCAAATACGGTGGGCGAAAAGAGCTGGTCGTCAGGGTCCTGGAATACCAGACCGACTTTTCTCCTTATCTCTTTCAGATTTTTCTCCTCCACCGTCAGCCCGCAGACCCTCACCAGGCTGTTACCCCGGAGGATGCCGTTAAGATGAAGCAGGAGCGTGGACTTGCCCGCGCCGTTGGGACCAATCACCGCCAGGTCCTCACCGGCATAAACCGCCAGGTTAATATCCCTGAGTCCCTGACAGCCGTCGGGGTAAATGAAGGAAAGATTTTCAATATCTACAATCCTGTCCATCTAAAGCCACCAGAAGATGACGGCGGAAGAGATAAGGGTAAGACCAAAAGCAATGCCGAAATAAGCATCGGCTTTGTGGAAACTTAACTGGCGCAGGCTGCGAATTTGGCTATCAAAACCCCGGGAGAGCATGGCGGCATAAATCCTTTCCCCTCTTTCGTAGCTCCGTATAAACAGAGTGCCAATCATGTTGCCAATCGTCTTTAACTGGCGCAGCCGGCTGCCGCCGAAGTTGCGGCTGTCCCGCGCCCGGCGCATTCGCAGCATCTCGTCAACCAGAACGAAGACATAGCGGTACATAAAGGAAAGAATCAATACTATAACTTCGGGCACGCCGGATTGCCTCAAGCCTTTGAGCAGCTCGGTAAACTTCGTCGTCGCTGAGAGCAAAACCAGGCTGAGGATGGAGAGCCAGGCTTTAATTACCACATTTGCCAGAACGACCAGCCCAGTGTAAGTTACCGAGACCCGCCACAGCCAGATATTGTAGCTGCCGGCTACCTCGCCCTCCCTGAAAAAGGGGATGAAAATAGCCACCAGTAAGACAAAGGGGAAAATTACCACAGACCTCTTTAAGACATAGAGGGGCGGTAACCGGGAAATTATGAGCAAGGCAGCCACAAGACAGAAGTAAAAGGCAAAAACTCGCCAGTTGCTAACCGGCGTCAATACCACAACCACAATGAACGCCAGGCTGGTAATGAGCTTGGTCCTGGGGTCAAGCCGGTGGATAAGGCTGTCCAGGTCGCTATACTGGTCAATAAAGCTATGTTTCACTTTTCGCCTTTAATAGCCGGGCTAAGCCATAGCCGATGCCAAAGAGTATGAGCGTGCCGAGCAAGCCAGCCAGAATCGTTGCCCCGGCTTCATTACCCACCCCCGGCATCACATAGTCGGGGATGACTTCAAAAACGGCTCCCTGAGCCGTTTCTATAAATCCCTTGACCTCGGCTACTCTCTCCAGCCCGTCAGGAGAAGAGGAAGCCAGGGGAGCCAGCAGAGCCAGAAACAAGGCAAAAATCAGAGCACCATGCCACCATTTAAATCTCATCTAACCCTCCTCTAAGCCTTCTGCATTTCCAGGAGGTCAGCCCTGGTAGCCATAATTAAGCTGAGCACGGCGACCGTTATCGCCCCCTCGCCGATGCCGATAAGAGCATGGACGCCAGCCATCGCCGGTAAAGCCACCCCCAGCGGCACCGTGCCTGAAATAGCCAGCTCAACAGCACAGGCAACCGACGCCGTCACCACCGATAGCCACGCCGCTAGACCTCCGCTGACCAGGGCTACCCCCTTCCGCCCCCCGGGAAGGAAGGCGCCGCCCCGATAAACATAATAGCCCACAAGGCTGGCAACAATTCCCATATTAAAGATATTGACCCCTAAGGCGAAGAGCCCGCCGTCCTGAAACACCAGGCATTGAACCGCCAGGACGCAGGTCATTATCAATATTCCCGCCCCGGGACCTAAAAGAATCGCCGCTAAAGCCGCCCCGATAAGATGTCCCGATGTGCCTCCGGCTATGGGAAAATTAAGCATCTGGGCGGCAAAGATGAAAGCCGCCAGCACCCCCATAAGGGGGACTTGCTTCTCGCCCATCTTCCTGTTTGTCGACTTGACCGCGCCGGCGATGCAGCCAGCAGCGACAACGAGTCCCACTGTGGCTACCGGAGCGCTGACAAATCCGTCGGGTATGTGCATCTAAATACACCTCCGTTTTAACATTATTTTAATATTACTTGTATTTGCAATCAATTGCAATAGCTGGCAAAAAAAATTATTCCGCTTCCAGCTCCACCCGGGACTTCACAAAATCA
>CAYHBC010000040.1:0-10549 GCA_964354775.1 uncultured Dehalococcoidales bacterium | reverse complement strand
TGAAGCTCTATGGCATGAATGTGTTGGTGAAAATGCGGTTAAGTATTCCTTACAGAGAACGAATGGGACAATGGTTTTTCATTGGCTGTTTCCTTTTGTTTATTTCAAAAGCAAAAGTCTTGGCAGTGTCAAACTTAAAACATTTATCGAAATCCTTCAACCTATAGGAAAAAGGTGTCCCCCCTCGTTCTGGGAAAGAGGAGGAGAAGCAAAATTATATACCAGTAGAGGCAGCCAAAAAGAACTTGTAGATAATATGATTGCATATACTCTCCCTGGCGGTAAAGGATTTAAGCTAGCTAAATTTAAAGGTCTAGCGGGTAGTAAAGAAGCAAAAATTTGGGATATTGCTTCTAAGCTCTTCCCACTACGTCTATATCATTTATTTACAAGTGACAAACTGAGCAGCATTGACGCTGTCGCTACAGGAGTTTACGTTTTCTATTCGTTTACGAAGCGAAAATTCTATGTGGGGCGCTCAGAGAAAGCCGACTTAAAATCGCGACTACAGCGTCATTTTCTGAATAAAGAGAACGAGTTTCATATTTTTAATTATCGTTTGTGCACAGAACCTAAAGAGGCTCATGATTTGGAATGTGCTTTATATCACTTATTGCCTGAGCACCTGAAGCTAAATAAAGAACACCCCAGTGCTTTTGAAGGAAGAAAGTGTCCATTTTGCGTAACTTCAGTTTAGCAGGAGTTTAAGAGGTGCTTCGTCCCTCTCAAAAATACTTCCCCTTATAGGAGGAAGGGAGTAGATTTACCATATAAGAGGAGAACAACTTATGAAAGCAGCCACTAAGGAGCTGGAGCAGAAAGCGAGGGCGGCGAAGGAAGCCTCAAGGAAGCTCGCCTTCCTCTCCACCGAAATCAAGAACCAGGCTCTCTCCAACATCGCCGCGGCGCTGGTCAAAGGGCAGGACAAAATCCTGGTTGCCAACAAGGCTGACTATAAGCAAGCCAAAGCTTCGGGGATGAGTGAAGCCATGCTCGACCGGCTCATGCTCTCGCCCTCCCGGCTGAAGGCGATGGCGGAGGATGTGAAAGCGGTCGCCGCCCTGCCCGACCCCGTGGGGGAGATGTTGGAGATGCGGACTCTGCCCAATGGTCTCCAGGTAGGCAAGAAGCGAGTCCCTCTGGGGGTAATCGGGGCAATCTACGAGAGCCGCCCCAATGTCACCATAGACATATCCTGCCTGTGCCTTAAATCGGGCAACGCCGTTATCCTCCGGGGAGGAAAAGAGGCGCTGAACTCCAACCTGGCGCTTGCCGGGGCAGCCCGGCAAGCCTGCTTGAAAGCCGGGGTGCCCGAGAGCGCAGTCCAGTTTATTGAGTCCACCGAGCGCACGCTGGTCAACCAGATGCTCAAGATGAAGGGTATGATTGACCTGGTAATCCCCCGCGGCGGCGCGGAGCTGATAAAGCTCGTCTCGGAAAACGCCGCCATGCCCGTGGTCACCGGCGGAATTGGCGTCTGCCACACCTATGTGGACAAGGACGCCGACTTAAAGAAAGCCACCGACATCGCCGATAACGCCAAGGTGCAGCGTCCTACGGTGTGCAACGCCCTGGACTGCCTCCTGGTTCACAAGGATGTCGCCAGGACTTACCTGCCTAAAATCGCCCGGCGGTGGGCCAGGGCGGGGGTGGAGATGCACTGCGATAAGCGCGCCATGGAAGTGCTGCGCTCCGACCTCTCGCTGAAGCTGGTGGCGGCAAAGAAGGAGGACTGGGGAAAGGAGTTCCTGTCCCTGACCGCGGCGGTCAAGGTGGTTGATTCCCTGGACGAAGCGCTGGAGCACATCGCCCGCTACGGCTCAGGGCACTCCGAAGCCATCGTAACCGAAGACTACTCCGCAGCGATGAGGTTCCTCAACGAGGTGGACGCCGCCTGCGTCTACGCCAATGCCAGCACCAGGTTCACCGACGGCGCTCAGTTCGGTCTGGGCGCCGAGATAGGGATAAGCACCCAGAAGTTTCACGCCCGGGGTCCTATGGCGCTCAAGGAGCTCACCAGCTATAAGTGGGTCATCTTCGGCACGGGGCAGGTCCGTCCCTAGGACAAAGCCCGCAAGGTCTCCTTCTGGCTCTTGAACAGCTTTACTATCCCCTCACGGGCTAGCGACAGCAGCAAGTCCACCGCTTCCTTGGAGAAGGGCTTGCCTTCGGCAGTCCCCTGGATTTCCACGAACTCGTTCTTGTCGGTCATAACCACGTTAAAATCGACCTCGGCGCGGTAGTCCTCCTCGTAGCAGAGGTCGAGCATCGTCTCGCCGCCGACGATTCCCACGCTGATGCCGGCTATCATCCCGCGGAGAGGCATAAAGGGCAATATGCCCTTTTTCCTCAGGTTATGGAACGCCTGGTACAGGGCGACATAGCCGCCGGTTACCGCAGCGGTCCGGGTGCCGCCATCCGCCTGGAGCACATCGCAGTCCACGATGAAAGTCCGCTCGCCGAGGGCAGCCATATTGGTCACCGCCCTCAAGCTGCGACCGACCATACGCTGGATTTCCTGGCTTCTTCCCTCCGTCCTGTCCCGCGAGGTGCGGGTAAGCGTTGCCCGAGGCAGCATCGCATATTCAGCGGTGACCCAGCCCTGTCCGCTATCCCTGAGGAAAGGGGGAACCCTCTCCTCCATGCTCACCGAAGACACCACCCTCGTCTGCCCCACCTCGATTAACACCGAGCCTTCGGCAAAAGTCTGGTAGCCCAGCGTCATCCGCACGGGGCGAATTTCCTCGTTTGTTCTCCGGTCTATCCTCGCCATTTCCCTAGAGTATAACACCATAAATCGCCAGCAACAAAGCGGGGGGGTCATCCCGCCCTTTTTGTCATTGCGAGGAGCGCAGCGACGAAGCAATCTCATAACCTTAAAACTCTAAGCCCGAAACTCAACCCGTTAGCTAACGGATAAATTCAAAGCTCAAAACCATTTTTGGTATCGGGATTTCGGGCGTTAACGGGGCAAAAGCAGCCTATCTTGCCCTGGTGAAGGGCGAGATTGATTCCTCGTCCTTCCTCAGCTCAACAATGCGGTCACGGAGCAGGGCGGCTTTCTCAAACTGGAGCTCCTTAGCCGCCTTCTTCATCTGGGACTCCAGGTTCTTGATGAGCCGGGCTATCTCCTCGCGGCAGACCGGGGCGACGACGTAGGGAGCGCGGGTCTCCGCCACTGTCTGGACCTGCTCGGTAATATCCCTGATGGCCTTCTTTATCCCCTGCGGCGTTATGTTATGCTCCTTATTGTAAGCCTCCTGAATCTGGCGGCGGCGGCAGGTCTCGTTGATTGCCTCCTGCATTGAGCGGGTAAAGGAGTCGGCATACATTATGGCATGGGCGTTTATATGCCGCGCCGCCCTCCCCATAGTCTGGATAAGCGCCTCTTTAGACCTCAGATAGCCCTCCTTATCGGCATCCAGTATGGCGACCAGGCTCACCTCAGGCAGGTCAAGTCCTTCGCGGAGCAAATTTATCCCCACCACGACATCGTAGACGCCGAGGCGGAGGTCGCGGAGTATCTCCACCCTCTCCAGCGTCTCCACCTCGGAGTGAAGATAATGGGTCTTTATCTCCATCTCCCGGAGGTAATCGGACAGCTCCTCAGCCATCCTCTTGGTCAGAGTAGTCACCAGGCAGCGCTCCCCTTTCTCCACCCGGCTCTTTATTTGATAGATAAGGTCATCAATTTGCCCCCGGCTCGGCTTGACCTCTACGGTAGGCTCCAGTAACCCCGTGGGGCGAATTAGCTGCTCGGCTATCTGCCGGCTGTGCTCATACTCGTATTGCGCCGGGGTAGCCGAGACATAGATGACCTGGCTAATATGCTTCTGGAACTCCTCGAAGTTCAGGGGGCGGTTGTCCAGCGCTGAGGGAAGGCGGAAGCCGTAGTCCACCAGGGTCTGCTTCCGCGATATATCGCCGTGGTACATTCCCCTTATCTGGGGGAGGGTCATATGGGACTCGTCAATGAGCATCAGGTAGTCGTGGGGAAAATAATCCAGCAGCGTCCAGGGAGTGCTTCCCGGGGCACGGCGCTGGAGATGGCGGGAGTAGTTCTCCACGCCGGTGCAGTAGCCGACCTCCTGGAGCATCTCAATATCGTAGTTGGTCCGTGCTTCCAGCCTCTGCGCCTCAAGGAGCTTGCCCCGGGCTTTCAGCTCCGCCAGCCTCTCCGCCAGCTCTGCCCTGATGTCCTCAATCGCCGCCATCAGCTTGTCCCGGGGAGTAACGAAATGCTTGGCGGGATAAATATCCACCTCCTCATGCTGGGCGAGGAGCTCGCCGGTGAGAGGGTCGACCTCCGTTATGCGCTCAATTTCGTCGCCCCAGAACTCAATCCTCAGCGCCATTTCCTCGTAAGCGGGGAGGACTTCCAGCGTGTCGCCCCGGAGGCGAAACCGGCCCCGGGTAAGCTCAAAATCGTTCCTCTCATACTGCATGTCCACCAGGCGGCGGATGAGCTTGTCCCTGCTGTAACTCCCGCCCTTTTTTACATTGAGGGCGAAGCTGCGGTATTCCTCGGGAGGACCCAGGCTGTAGATGCAGGAGACCGAAGCCACAATCACCACGTCGCGGCGCTCGAAAAGAGCCCTGGTGGCGGCGTGACGCAGCTTGTCAATCTCCTCGTTTATGTCGGTCTCTTTTTCAATATAGGTATCGGTACTGGGAATGTAAGCCTCGGGCTGGTAGTAGTCATAATAGCTGACGAAGTAGCCTACGGCACTCTGGGGGAAGAACTCCTTGAACTCCGCGGCAAGCTGGGCGGCTAAGGTCTTATTGTGGCAGATGACCAGCGTGGGGCGGTTTACCCTCTCAATCACATTAGCCATGGTGAAGGTCTTGCCGCTGCCGGTGACTCCGAGCAGCGTCTGCTTCTCATAGCCATCGTTAAGCCCGCAGACCAGCTTATCTATCGCCTGGGGCTGGTCGCCGGTGAGGCGGAAATCGGAAACGATTTTAAAGGATGGCATAATTTAAGTATAGCTGGAAAAAGAAAAGGGCTCAATTAAAGCTCATTCTCCACCTCACCCCCTGTGTCCCCCTCTCCTTGAGAAGGAGAGGGGGAGGGAAATAAAAAAGAGAGGCTTCGCCTCTCTTCGACTTACCTAGTCATTACCCCCCCTACCCCGCCGAGAGCCGCTGGAGGGCTGCCCTGACCTTCTCCTCCAGGCTGAGCTCGGGGGAATCGGGGATGCTGGAGACAGCCTGAGTGGCTTCACGCAGGGAATAGCCCAGGCTGGTCAGGGCGGCTATGGCATCGCTGTCCTCAGGGGCTAAAAGCACGGCGGTCTCCTTCCACTCCTGCTCCAGCTTGCTTTTAAGGTCGACGACGAGGCGACTGGCGAGCTTCTTGCCCACGCCGGGCACCTGGGTGATAAGGTCAATGTTGCCGCCGACAATCGCCGTAGCCAGCTGCTCCACGCTCAGACCGGAAAGGAGCGACATCGCCACCTTGGGACCGATTCCCGAGACCGAGATAAGGTTCTTAAATAAGGCGACCTCCTCGCTGGAGATAAATCCGTAAAGGGAGAGATTGTCCTCCCTCACATGGAGATGGGTATAAAGGGAGACCTTGTCGCCGATATTGCCCAGCTTCGGCAAGTCGGAACGGGGAAGGTATACCCTGACACCGACGCCGCCCACCTTGACGATAACCGAGTCAATGCCACGATATTCCAGCTTTCCCTCAAGAGTAGCTATCATTTCAATCCTCGCTGTCCAGCCACCGTTTAAGGCGGCTCTGCTGAATATGGCAGAGAGCCACGGCTAAGGCATCGGCAGCATCGCTGGGCTGAGGCACCTCGGGAAGTCCCAACACCATCCTCACCACCTCCCCCACCTGCCGTTTATCGCTCCCTCCGTAGCTGGTTACCTCCTTCTTTACCTGAGCGGGGGAGTAATAAGATACCGGCAACTGCTGATTGCCAGCCACCAGGATAGCAATAGCCTCTGCCCTGCCGACAGCCAGGGCGGAACGGATATTACGCCCCACGAAGGGCTCTTCAACAGCTACCTCGTCAGGGCGATAGAGAGCCACGATTTGAGATAATCCCTGGTATATGGATGAGAGCCTTTCCTCCAGAGGGGCACGCCGGGGAAGGCTCAATGCCCCACAGACCACCAGGCGGGGCTCCTCGCCGTTGTCCACCACACCATAGCCTAAACTCACCGTTCCGGGGTCAATGCCTAGAACGCGCATCAGCTTTCATTCCTGAGCGCAGTTTCTCCAGGGTGGCATCCGAGAAATCAATGTTGGAGAATACCCGCTGCACATCGTCCAGTTCCTCCATCTGGTCGAGAAAGGCTAAGGTCTGGATGGCTTCCTTCTCGCCGAGGAGCACCGTGGTTTTAGGCACGAAGAACAGTTCCGCCGAGATTATATGCCGGCCTTTGCCGATGATTTCCTTTACCCTTTCCAGGTCCTGCGGCTGGGTATGTATCTCCAGATAGCCCTTTTCCACCTTGACATCCCTAGCGCCGGCATCAATAGCCTTCAGGGCTATTTCCTCGGCATCGGAGCCATCGCTTTCCACGGTAATCACGCCCTTGTTTTCAAAAAGCCAGGAAACACAACCGCTTTCGCCCAGATTGCCGTTATGGCGGGTAAAAAGACGGCGTATCTCCTGAATAGCGCGGTTCCGTTTATCAGTGAGGGACTCCACCAGGACCGCCACGCCGTTCGGTCCATAGCCCTCAAGCGTTATCCCGGTTAAAGCGGACGCCTCACCCTCGCCGCTGCCCTTTTTTATCGCCCGCTCGATGTTCTCCAGGGGCATATTGTTGTCCCGAGCCTTCTGTATTGCCAGGCGCAACTGGAAGTTAGACTCGGGGTTTGCCCCACCCTGCCTCACCACCACCATAATTTCCCGGGTGAGCTTGGTAAATAGCTGACCGCGGCGGGCGTCAGCTACCCCCTTCTGCCGCTTAATCTGCGACCACTTAGAATGCCCCGACACAATCAGATTTTAACACCATGGAAAACAAAATCAAAGTAAAAGTAAAAAATTCGGCTTATCGGCGGCGGGGGACTCTGGGAGACAAAATTTCCGCCGACCCCTTGACCGGCTTAAAATACTTTATATCCGCCAGCTCTCCCTTCGTCTCTTCCCTCCAGACCACCTCCACCGGCATACCCACCTTGAGTTCCCCGGGCTTGACCTCTCCCAGGGGCATAAAGATTGTGGAACCGGCGCCTTCCAGCTTTATCGCTCCGAACATCTTCAGCGAGCTCAGTTCCTTGAATTTTCCCCCGCCGTCAATTTCCACCGCGGCGGTAGTGTAGCTCACCAAAGTCCCTTTGCCCGACAGCTCGGCGATGTTTTCCTCCCCCAGCTTGGCATAGCACCTGCCGCAGCGCCACCGCGGCGGCACATAGACATAGCCACATTGAGGACACCTCACCCCCAGAATCTTCCTCTCCGCCAGCGCCTTTATGAACCTCTCCATCATCTCACCCACCGACCACCGGAAGCCGGCAACGACGGGGAGAGGAGCCCGGGTCCGCACTATCTCGCTCGGTGATGACATCTCCAACTCCTACTTTTTAAGAGGCTCAACAGCCTCTAAATCGCTGAGCTTTCCCGCTCTATTTTCAGCCCAGACCGCCTTCACCCTCATCCCCACATAGACCTCTTCAGGCTTCGCCCCGACGAGTTCGGTATCAACATTGGAATCAGCACCATCAAAGCGGACATAGACCGAGATAACCCTCTCGCCTTCCTTCACCAGTCCCATCTCAATGGGGTCCACTCCGAAGAGCTTCATCTTTCCCTTCTCAAAAGGCGCCGAGATTACGAAGCAGGTAACCGTGCCGATGTCGCTGACCTGGGTCCGCTCGTCCATCCTGCGGTGGCACCGACCGCATATATTCCGCGGGGGCACGATGACCTTTCCGCAGCCAGGGCACAGGGAGCCGATTATCTTCTTCTCCTTGAGCCCCAGGGCATACTCCTGAAGCAGCGGGGAATCTTTCCAGGTGGTGGAAGCGGATATCTCCCAGTCCCCCTCCAGGCTTATGGTCTCCTTCCTTGTTTCCTTTATATAGGGCATTCTCTCGCCTCCGGTTAATAAAGGGAATCGCTGAGGACGGTCACGGCGAAATAGTTCGTGGCGCCGCCCCATGCCGTGGCTACGGCGTGGTGAACCTCTTTAGGGACCTGGTGTTCCTCCGCCTTCCCCCTTATCTGCAAGGCGCACTCCAGGATTCGCTGTAAAGCCGAAGAGCCTATGGCATTGGTGGCATTCACTCCGCCGGAAATATCGCAGGGCATCCTGCCGTTAATATCCGTCTCGCCTCTCTCCAGCGCCATCCAGGCTTTACCCTCATCAAAGAGCCCTATTCTCTCGGCGAATATCAGCTCCTGGCTGGGAAAGGGCTGGTAGAGCTCCGCCAGGTCAATTTCCCTCCGGGGGTCCTTTATCCCCGCCATGCGGTAAGCCTTTATGGCGGACATCGTTGCCCCCACCTGCTGAGAGGCATCAAGTATTCCTATTCCTCCCCCGCCCTCGCTCATTATCTGGTTTTCCTCGTCCGAGTAGGCAGCAAGCCCCTTGAACCAGGCTGGCTTGGGGCAGCGCTTCCGGGCAACATCCTCGCTGGCAAGAACCAGCGCCGAGGCGCCGTCGGAGGCAGGACAGATATGTCCGTACCTGAAGGGATAAGCGACCAGCTCGGTCCGGGCTATATCCTCGGGGGTGCAGCCGGGCCACTGCAAATGGGCATACTTGTTCTTAGCGGCGTTACGGCGGTCCTTGGCCGCCACCATATCCAGGTGCTCAAGGCGACAGCCGCTCCGGTGCATATAATACATTGCCTGGTAACAGGCAACACCGGCAGCGGCTCCCACTATCATCATAGAGAGCAGGTGCCTGAGGCTCGCCCCGCAGTTCACCTGATTAACCGTGTTTCCCAGACCAACATGGGTAAGACCGGTCGTCGCTCCCGGCTCCTTGCTGTCCGAGTGCTTCTCCCAGCCGGTCGCTACGGCGATGTCGTAAAGTCCCGAAGCTACGGCATAATAAGCCCCGTGGACTACCGAGGCGCCGGTTGACCCGCCGGTGGTAATCCGCAGGACCGGCTTCCCCGAGGCGCCAATCCACTCGGCAAGCCACTGCTCGGGCTGGGCAACGCCGCCAAACCCCTGCATATTCCCCACGGTAAAGGCATCCACCTCCCCGGGGGCTACTCCGGCGTCCTCCAGGGCGTTCCACACCGCCTCCCCGACCATCTCAGCGAGATTAACATCCCGTCTTTTCCCCGAGTGTTTTGTCTGACCGCAGCCAATTACGGCGACATTTCTCATTTCCCATCACCCCCCAGGATGAAGACGATATTCTTCTGGGCGCAGAGCCCGAACTGCCCGTGCGCCAGTGCCCGGTTAACACCGGGGACTTGATGAGCATCGGCGTCTCCCCTTATCTGCTTCGCCGCCTCTATCAGCCGCACCAGTCCCGTGGCGCAAACGGGGTCGGCGCCTAAAGCTCCCCCGCTGGGGTTCACCGGCACCTCGCCCTGCCTTTGGGTCACCTTCTCGGCGACGAGGGTCTTACCTTTTCCCTCGGGGCACAAGCCCAGCGCCTCGTAAATCAGCAGCTCCTCGTGGGCGAATTTCTCGGAGACCTCCAGGACATCAAGCTCGGCGGAGGGGTCTTTGAGCCCCGCCATCTCATAGGCAGTCAGGGCAGCCTTTCGCAGGGAGTCAAGCCGGCAAATGTCCCTGTCCCGCAGGTAGCCGTCGGAGCAGCTGCCCACCCCTTCTATCCACACCGGCGTGTCGGTAATCTCCCTCGCCTTCTCTTCACTGGCAAGCACCAGGGCGCAGGCGCCATCGCTGACGGGGGACATCGTCAGCTCCCTTATGGGGTCGTAATAGAGCCTGGAGCTCAATACCTCCTCAACAGTCAAGTCGGGCATCTTCCGGTGAGCATAAGGGTTTCGGGCGGCGTTGGTGAGGTTCTTGACCGATACCAGGGCAATTTCTTCCTCAGAAACGCCATAGCGTTCCATATACATCCTCGCCTGGAAGGCTGCCGCCGATATATCGTTCAAAAAGCCAAACTGCCGCTCAAAGAGGGGGTCAACGGTGTAGCTGGACACCAGATGGGGGTTCACCACCGACCCCTGGGTGTGTCCCTCCACCAGAGCGATATGGTGAACTCCGGAGAGAATCCTCATCAAGGCATAATAGGCAGCGAATGCCCCGTCCTCCTCCACCTTTGACTCGTCCTTGAGGTAAGCCCCCACCGCCATGCTGAGATAGAGATTGGAGATTGTCCGGGCATCGAGGAAATCCGTGGAGGCGGTAATCACCGTATCAACATCCTCCCTCAAGATGGCGGCGCTGCGAAGAGCCTCCCGGGCAACCTCAAACACCATATCTTCCCGGGTCATCGGCATATCCTGCTGATGATGGCTCTGGGCGTAGCCCACGATGGCGACTCTTCTCTCCATTACACCCCCTTTGAGTGTAAACTCTAATTTCTAAGCACTAAATCCTAAACAAATCCCAATATCTAAATTCAAATTTTTCAAAACCTCCTCTTC
>CAYHBC010000039.1:0-10653 GCA_964354775.1 uncultured Dehalococcoidales bacterium | reverse complement strand
CGAGGAGGTGAATATGGCTCTGAAACCAGTGGTAATCAAGTTTTTCGCCCCGGTTATTGACGCCACCGTCAATGCCCTGATGAACGCCGTGGACCAGAAGGTGGGGCAGGGGGCGAAGGGGTTCACCCTGGTCATCTCCTCCCCCGGCGGCTCGGTCTTTCACGGCTTGAGCGCCTACAACTATCTGAAAGGGCTGCCCGTGGAAATAACGACGCATAATTTCGGCAGCGTGGACTCCATCGGCATCGTGCTATACTGCGCCGGTTCCAAAAGGCTCTCGGTGCCTCAGGCAAGGTTCCTGCTTCACGGGGTCAGCGCCCAGTTCCGGGGGGAGCAGAACCTGGAGGAGATGCAACTGGAGGAGAGGTTAAAGGGGCTGAGAATTGATGCTGAGAACATCGCCAAGGTGATTGCCGCCAACACCAGTAAGAGCGTAAAAGAGGTAATCGCCGCCATGCACGAGAGGACGACGCTGAATCCCGAGGAGGCGAAGTCCTGGGGGCTGGTGCACGGGATAAAATCGGAGCTGTTTGAGGCGGGGAGCGAGGTAATCTCCATCCAGTTTCAGCCGCCGCAATCACCGCAGCCGTAGCTTTTCCCTGCGGGATAGACAAACCCGCAGCCAAAAATGTTATCATTTTAGCCAGTTCCCTTTTGCGGTGAAGAGCTGATTTAGCTTCGGGGACAGGAGGAGAAATTGGACTTGAAAGGCAGGGTTCACAAGTTCGGCGCCGATGTCAACACCGATGTCATTATGCCGGCGAGGTATCTCAATGTCTTTGAGCCCCAAAAGCTCGCCGGGCACTGCATGGAGGATATCGACCCCGGATTTGCCCGGAGGGTAAAGCCCGGCGACATCATCGTCGCCACCACCAACTTCGGCTGCGGTTCCTCCCGGGAGCACGCTCCCCTGGCGCTCAAGGCTTGCGGCGTTTCCTGCATCATCGCCTGGAGCTTCGCCCGCATCTTCTTTCGCAACGCCATTAACATCGGTCTGCCTCTCCTGGAATGTCCTGAAGCGGTGAGGGAGACCGAGGCTGGCGATATACTGGAGGTCAGCCTGTCCCGCGGCGAGATTAGAAATATCTCCCGGAAGAGGACGTTCGCCGCCCGCCCCTATCCTGAGTTTATGATGGGAATTATCACCGCCGGGGGGCTGATAGAGTATACTAAGGAGAAGATAAGAGGTAAAAAGCGTGGAGTTTAATATCACAGTTTTGCCCGGGGACGGCATTGGACCCGAGGTTACCGCTCAGGCGGTCAAAGTGCTTCAGGTTGTCGGGGATAAGTTCGGACATAAGTTTCGCTTTCACGCCGGACTCATCGGCGGCGTCGCCATAGACGAAAGCGGCACGGCGCTGAGTGCCGAAACATTAGATATGTGCCGGAGGAGCGATGCGGTATTGCTGGGCGCTGTGGGCGGACCGAAGTGGGACGACCCTCTGGCTAAGGTGCATCCCGAGGATGGGCTGCTGGAGCTGCGGAAAGGGCTGGGCTTGTTCGCCAACCTTCGTCCGGTGAAGGTCTTCCCCATGCTGGTAAACTCCACCACCTTAAAGCCCGAGGTGGTGAAGAATGTTGACCTGGTGATAGTGAGGGAGCTCACCGGCGGACTTTATTTCGGGCAGCCCAAGAAGCGGTGGCAGGAGAAAGGGAAAAGGAAGGCGGTGGACACCCTGTTTTACTCCGAGGAGGAGATTGAGCGGATATTGAGGGTCGGCTTTGAGCTGGCGCGCCGCCGCTCTAAAAGCCTGGTCTCGGTGGACAAGGCTAATGTGCTGGAGTCGTCCCGGCTGTGGCGGCAGATAGCGATAGACCTCTCCGCCCAATATCCCGATATTGAGCTTCAGCATATGCTGGTTGACGCCTGTGCCATGCGGCTTATCCGGAGCCCCGGCGACCTGGATGTCCTGGTTATGGAGAATATGTTTGGCGATATACTCACCGACGAGGCTTCAATGCTCGCCGGCTCAATGGGTATGCTTCCCTCAGCGAGCCTGGCGGGAATTCCTACGGGTAAAGCCTTCGGGATGTATGAGCCGATACATGGCAGCGCTCCCCGCCACGCCGGGAAGAATATGGCTAACCCCATCGCCACCATTCTGAGCACGGCGATGATGCTCCGTTATTCCTTCGGACTGGAGGACGAAGCCCGGGCGGTGGAGAAGGCTGTCCTTGATGTGCTTACCGAGGGCTATCGGACTTACGATATAATGGAGGAAGGCAAGCTCAAGACGGGAACGAAGGAGATGGGCGATTTAATTGCCCGGAAGGTAGAATGTCGGTAGTAGAGCTTTATGACACCACTTTAAGGGACGGCGTCCAGCAGGAAGGGATTTCCTTTTCGGTGGAGGACAAGCTCAAGATTGTCCAGAAACTGGACGAGCTGGGCATTGACTTCGTTGAAGGGGGCTGGCCGGGCTCCAATCCCAAGGACAGCCGGTTCTTCTCCCGGGCGAAGAAGCTGAAGCTAAGGCATGCCGTTCTCGTTGCCTTCAGCAGCACCCGGCGCCCTGATTGTAAGGTGGAGGATGACGGTAATCTCGGGGCCTTGCTGGAGGCGGGGACCAGGGTGGTCACCCTGGTGGGGAAAGCCTGGGACAGCCAGGTAACGCAGGTCCTGGAGACCACGCTGGGGGAAAACCTGAAAATGGTCTCGGACTCAATAAGCTATCTCGCCGCCCGGGGACTGAAGGTCTTCTTCGATGCCGAGCATTTCTTTGATGGCTATAACGCCAATTCCAAATACGCCCTCAAGGTTGTTAAGGTCGCCGCCAAAGCTGGCGCCGCCTGTATCGTGCTTTGCGATACCAACGGCGGCACCCTGCCCCAGCGGGTTAAGGAGGCTATCGCTGCAGTCCGGAAGGTAACATCTGTCCCCCTGGGTATTCACGCCCATAACGATGCCGAGCTGGCGGTGGCAAACTCGCTGGCTGCCTTTGAAGCCGGAGTGGTCCAGATTCAGGGGACGATTAACGGCTATGGTGAGCGCTGCGGCAATGCCAACCTCTGCTCCATCATCCCCAACCTGAAGCTGAAGATGGGCGTCGATTGTATTTCCAATGAGCAGTTGAGCCAGTTGAGCAGCATCTCCCGCTATGTCTCTGAGCTGGCTAACCTGCCTCACCGCGACTGGCTTCCTTATGTGGGCGCTTACGCCTTCACCCACAAGGGGGGACTCCATGTCTCGGCGTTGACCCGGTGGCAGGACAGCTATCAGCACATCGACCCCAGCCTGGTGGGCAACCGCCCCAATGTCATTGTCTCCGAACTCTCGGGGAAAGCGAGCATCGTTTATAAAGCCAGGCAGAGAGGGCTACCCCTCCCCGGCGATAAAGAGATAAAGAGTATATTGCACCAGGTCAAGCTGCTGGAGAGCCAGGGGTTCCAGTATGATACCGCCGAGGCGTCGTTTGACCTCTTGCTTTACCGCGCTCAGCCCGGCTATCGTCCTCCGTTTGAGCTGGTTGATTTTATGGTGATGGTGGAGAGGAGACGCCGCCCTCCCCGCAGCGGGAACCAGGAAGAGCCGCTAGCCGAAGCCACCATCAAGGTGAAGGTGGATGACCGGACGGTCCATACCGCTGCCGAGGGCGACGGACCGGTGAATGCCCTTGACCAGGCGCTGCGCAAGGCGTTGACCCAGTTTTATCCCCGCCTGACCGAGGTTGAGCTCACCGACTACAAGGTGCGCATACTGGAGGAGACCGCCGGCACCGCCTCCCAGGTGCGGGTGCTTATTGAGTCCAGCGACGGCAAGGAGCGGTGGAGAACGGTGGGCAGCTCCACCAACATCATTGAAGCTAGCTGGCTGGCTCTGGCGGACAGCATAGAATACTGGCTGGTAAAGCACGCTGGCAAAGCGAAGGGCTGACCTCTTGTTTGGAACAGAGAATGTTTAGTAATCCCTTAGGTCATTGCGAGGGCTTTAGCCCGAAGCAATCTCAATGACAATTTGAGCTGGTAAACGCCGGGGAGCAAGCTATTGACGGGACCTCTCTGAAAGAGGTAAAATAAGAAGTTACACCTTTCTGTTTTTTTCCTTTTGTGGCTTTATTTAAACCACAGGGTGCAAATTCAGTGCTGATAACTAGAGAGCACCGTCGGGATGGAGCGTGAGATTACAATAGATAGAGGAGGTGACAATGAATTTAATGGCGTTGCGCAAAATGGAGTATGGTCTGTATGTGCTTAGCTCCAGGAAGGATGACCGTTTTAACGGGATGATTGCCAACGGAATAAGCCAGGTCAGCTCGGTGCCGGCTAATTTCGTCATCTCGGTGAACAAGCAGAACCTTACCCACGAGTTTATCCAGAAAAGCAAGGTGTTATCCTTCGCCGTCCTCTCCAAGGATACTCCCTTGAGCTTCATCGGGCGCTTCGGGTTTAACTCGGGGAGGGAGCTGGATAAATTTAAGGGGGTAAATTACAAGACCGGCAAGGCCGGTGCTCCCATAGTCCTGGACAACGCCCTGGCTTATGTGGAAGCTAAGGTTATTAACGAAATAGACCTGGAGACCAATACCATATTTGTAGCCCAGATGGTGGACACCGGCATTCTCAAGGAAGGCGAGCCGCTGACCTATGACTATTACTCCGGGATTAAGCGGGGACCTACCTCTAAGAAGGCGCCACTTTACATTGAGCAGGTGACGGTGATAAGGGCGGAAAAATATCGGTGCCGCCGCTGCGGCTATATCTACGACCCTGAGCTCGGAGACCCCGATGGCAACATCCCCCCGGGGACTCCCTTCGAGGTGCTGCCCGATAGCTGGAAATGCCCCATCTGCGGCGCCACTAAAAACTATTTTGACAAGCTGGAAAGCTCCTCGGAGTAGGAGGGACGATGGATATTAAAACGCTGTATCAACTAAGCTACGGGATGTATGTAGTCGCCTCGGTCAAGGGAGGCAAGCTTAACGGGCAAATCTCCAACACCGTGTTCCAGATTGCCTCCGAGCCGCCCACCGTCGCCGTGAGCATCAATAAGAAGAACCTCACCCACGAGTTTATCCGCCACAGCCGTGTTTTCGCCGCCTCAATTTTGTCCCAGGATACCCCCCTGAGCTTTATCGGGAATTTCGGGTTTAAGTCGGGGAGGGAGGTGGACAAGTTTAAGGGGATAAATTATAAGGTGGGGAAGACCGGTGCGCCCGTAGTCCTGGACAACGCCCTGGGCTATCTGGAGCTGAAGGTGATTGATGAGCTGGATGCCGGGACGCATACCATCTTCGTGGGAGAGCTGGTGGAGGCGGAGACTTTGAAAGGCGGCGAGCCGATGACCTATGCCTATTACCATGTGGTAAAACGGGGCACAGCGCCGAAAACTGCTCCAACATACATTGAGGAAAAGAAGGTGGTGAAGCTGGCTAAATACCGCTGCACCGTCTGTGGCTATATCTACGACCCCGAAAAGGGCGACCCCGACGGCGGAATAGCCCCGGGCACTCCCTTTGAGCAGATACCCGATGACTGGGTATGCCCGGTGTGCGGCGCCGAGAAGGACAGGTTTGAAAAGATAGAGGGATGAAATGGGCGCCAGGGAGATAGGGCGAGAGGTCTACCCCGTAGGGGCGATTGACTGGGACCGGCGGCTGTTTGACGAGCTTATACCTCTCCCCGACGGGACAAGCTATAACTCCTATGTGGTGAAGGGGAGGGAGAAGACGGCGCTTATCGACACCGTGGACCCCACTATGGAGGGTGTGCTCCTCCAGAATCTCCGCCAGCTCGGACTCAAGAATATCGACTATGTCATCGCCAATCACGCCGAGCAGGACCATTCGGGTTCGCTGCCGGCAGTGCTCCAGATTTACCCCGGGGCTAAGCTCGTCTGCAACCCCAAATGTAAAGCGATGCTCATCGACCTGCTCCTGATTCCCCAGGACCGGTTCATCACCGTGGACGATGGCGAGAACCTCTCCCTGGGGGGCAGGACGCTGGAGTTCATTTACACCCCCTGGGTTCACTGGCCGGAGACGATGGTCACCTATTTAAGGGAAGACAGGGTGCTTTTTAGCTGTGATTTTTTCGGCTCCCACCTGGCGACCAGCGACCTTTATGTCGCCGATGAAGCAAGGGTCTACGAGGCGGCTAAGAGGTATTATGCCGAGATAATGATGCCCTTCCGGACCACGATTACCAAAAATCTGGAGAAGATAGACGGGCTGGAGATTGAGACAATTGCCCCGAGCCATGGTCCGGTGTATCGCCAGCCCGATTTCATCCTCAAGGCCTACCGGGAGTGGGTCTCCGACGAGGTAAAGAACGAGGTGGTTCTCCCCTATATCTCCATGCACGGCAGCACCAGGAAGATGGTGGATTACTTCGTGGGCGCCCTGATTGAGCGGGATATAACCGTAAAGCAGTTCAACCTGACCAAGACCGACATCGGGGAGCTGGCAATGGCGCTGGTGGACGCCGCTACGATTGTAATCGGCTCGCCGACGATTCTGGGCGGTCCCCACCCCAATGTCGTTTATGCAGCCTGCCTGGTGAACGCCCTGAGACCGAAGCTGAGATTCGTCTCCATTATCGGCTCCTACGGCTGGGGCGGCAGGACGGTGGAGGTGCTCGAGGGGCTGATTTCCGGCTTGAAGGTGGAAAAGCTTGAGCCGGTCATCGTAAAGGGATTTCCCACCGAGGAGGGCTTCAGGGCGCTGGAGAGGCTGGCGGACGAAATCTTGACCCGGCACCGGGAAGCTGGCGCCGTCAAAGTGAGGGAGTAGATTACCCTGCGGGGTAAAAAATAAATAAAGGAGGTGTTTACAAATGGGAACAAGAGGAAGGGAAATAGTCGGTGTGGTGGTGAACAAACTCGTAAAGCTGCTCAACAAGGCGTTTGCCGATGAGTGGCTGGCTTACTACCAGTACTGGGTGGGGGCAAAGGTGGTCAGGGGACCGATGAAGGAGGCGGCTATCGCTGAGCTTACCCAGCATGCCGGTGATGAGCTCAAGCACGCCGGGATGCTTACCGAAAGGATAATACAGCTCGGCGGCACGCCCCTCCTGGAGCCGGAGGAGTGGTATAAGATGACTAACTGCGGCTACGACGCTCCTAGTGACCCCTCGGTAAAAGCCGTCCTCAAGCAGAATATAACGGGCGAGCAGTGCGCCATCGATACCTATAACAGTTTGCTCGGAGTCACCAGGGACAAGGACCCCGTTACCTACCACATCGCCCTCGAGATTCTCCAGGACGAGGTGGAGCATGAAGAGGACCTCCAGGCGCTCCTGGAGGATATTGAGCAGATGGGCAAGAAAGGGAGGTGAGCGGTGAAGTTCGGGATGTATTAAAAGATGCCAGGGCGGAAGGGAAGGAGAAGCACGTCCCCGAGATTGAGGTAGAAAAAGGGGGCGGTGGGAAGGGTGTGGATGCTGTCAGGGTAATTGTGGGTCAGGAAGTGCCCCATCCCAACACCGTGGAGCACCACATCGTCTGGATAGAGCTATACGGGGTAAAGAAAGGCGGACAGGTAATTGACAGCGGCAGGACGACCTTTGCCCCGGCTTATACCAGCCCCCACGGGTTGTGGGAGAACTGCATAGAGCTTTGAGGGAGGATTAGCCCGGCTATTTCTTTTTTGCCGCTGGTTTTTCCGCCGGCTTTTCCGCCGGCTTTTTAGAGGCCGAGACGACGGCACCACAAATGCCGCCGCAGAGAAGCCAGATACCGATGATGACCAGGATGCCTGCTTTTAATGGCAACGCTATGCCCAGCCCGATACTGAGCAGGATAAGCCCGATAATGATAAGTCCGTGGCTTATCAGCCACCCTTTTTGTTTAATCGTCCCCAGGATGCCTGATGGTTCTGTTTTTTTCATTTCGCCTCTCCTTTGCTATAACGGCTTGCCCACGGGCATTATATACAGGGGCTTAATCTGCTCTTTCAATTTTAATACTTTGCTTACCTCTTCGTCAACGAAAGCGCCCACCTCCACTGTAGCCAGTCCCAGAGCTACCGCCTGGAGGTGGATGTTTTCCCCGGTGTGTCCCACCTCCATGTGGACATATCTTTCGCCGCGCCTGCCGTAGGTATAGGCGGTGCGGGGATAAAGGGCGCAGATGACGATATCCACCGGGGCTTCAGCGATGAAGCCCTGGTCCAGGGCGGCTCGGGCTAGTTCCTCTCTCAGGTCGCCCCGGAGATGGGCTAGCAGGGAATGCGAGTCCACCTGATAGTGGTAGACGCCCGCAGGCAACTCGCCCGCTGTCCTGTTGCCCAGGACGGCGAAGATTTCCAGGGGGTAGGTCGCCCCGGCGCTCGGTGCCGCCCTGAGTTCCCCTGTCCCGGTGATGCCCTGAGCGGCCCACAGTAGCTGTCCCAGCTCGGGGAGGGTTATTGCCCCGGCGTGGTATCTGCGGATTGACCTCCGCCTGGCGATGGCTTCCTCCAGCGAGAATTTGCTTTTTAACCACGGCGCAGGGAGTTTGATTGTGGACTGACTGCTTTCCCTTGGCTGACGGGCTCCCGGTGGCATTTTCGCTATCCTTTAATGATGCCCAGGGGCGTAGCCATAGCTACTTTCCGGGAGATTCCCGCCTGGTGGACTGCCTCGACCACCTGGGTGACGTCCTTGTATGCCTGTGAGGCTTCCTCCGCCAGGGAGGGGATGTCCCCCGCTTTTACCACGATGCCTCTTTCCGCCAGGTCACGGACGATATCCCTGCCCTTCAGGCTTCTCCGGGCGGCGCCGCGGCTCATCATTCTGCCCGCACCGTGGCAGGTGGAGCCGAAGCTCTCCTCCATCGCTTTACTGGTGCCCACGGCGATGAAAGAGCACCGCCCCATATCGCCGGGAATGAGCACCGGCTGTCCTATCTCCTTATACCGCGGGGGAATATCCTTGTGCCCTTTGGGGAAAGCCCGGGTAGCCCCCTTGCGGTGGACGCAGACCCTGACTTTCCTGCCGTCAACGGTGTGCTCCTCCATCTTGGCGATGTTATGCGCCACATCGTAGATTTGCCTCATGCCGAGCTCCTCGGGGCTTTTGCCGAATATCCTGGAGAAGCTTTCCCTGGTCCAGTGGGCGATGCACTGGCGGTTATTCCAGGCATAATTGGCGGCGCAAGCCATGGCGGCGAAGTAGTCCTTTCCCTCGGGCGATTCTATGGGGGCGCAGGCAAGCTGCCGGTCGGGAAGGTTTATTCCATACCGGGATACCGCTTTTTCCATCACCCGAAGGTGGTCGGTGCATACCTGGTGCCCGAAGCCGCGGGAGCCGGTGTGAATTAAGACCAGTATCTGCCCGGTCCGGACAATGCCCATAGCTTTAGCTATCTCGGGGGCGAAGATTTCCTTTACCACCTGGACTTCCAGGAAGTGGTTTCCCGAGCCCAGCGTGCCTGCCTGGGGCATGCCCCGCTTTACCGCCTTGGGGGTTATTTTATCGGGGTCGGCGCCCTTAAGGCATCCCCCCTCCTCGGTAGCTTCCAGGTCTTCCTCCGAGCCCAAGCCCCGCTTTACCGCCCACCGCGCCCCTTCAACCATCAACTCCCGCATCTCCTTGTGGCTTGCCTTTATCTTTCCCTCCGAGCCCAGCCCTGAGGGGATATTCCGGAACAGCTCGTTGATTAGCTGGTTGATTTTCGGTCGGACCTCAGCTTCGGTGAGGCTGGTGCCGAGGAGCCTCACCCCGCAGTTGATGTCGTAGCCCACGCCGCCGGGGGAGATTACCCCCTCCTTGATGTCCATAGCCGCCACGCCGCCGATGGGAAATCCGTATCCCCAGTGTATATCGGGCATAGCCAGGGAGGACTTGACTATCCCGGGAAGGAAGGCGACGTTGGCAACCTGCTCCAGCGACTGTTCCTCCTTTATGGAGTCCAGCATCTCCTCGCTGGAATAGATTAACCCCGGCACCCTCATGCCCGGCTTGTAGCTGGTGGGTATTTCCCAGCGGTAGTCGTCTATCCTGGTAAGCTGTCCCTGCCACGACGCCATTTTCTTAGCCCTAAATATCAAAAATTACCCGTGCCCGGTAGCCCTGCTCGTCCTTATCTATCCGCAGCAGGTGGTAGGTGGCTGCCTTTACCCCGGTCTTGAGCCTGTGCCTTGAGGGGTCAACCTTCTCCCCGTAGCAGGAAGCCTTGAGCCGGGTGCCCGACAGGCTTAGGATGTCGAACTTTTTAAGCAGGATGTGGCTGGTGTCAAAGAGGTAGATAAGCTCGTTGAGCCACTCCAGTAACAGGCTCTCCCGGTCCTCGCTGGTGATGTCAACATCGTATTTTAAGTCCTCGGCGACATCGTCCAGCTCGGTTATCAGGCTGAATAAAGCCCGGGCGGCGTTTATGAAGACCTCCTCCAGCCTCGCCCCGTGGGCGATGATGCCCGCATCGGCGGTGTGGTCAAGGACCTCAAATCCCTTCTCCCCGGCCTGTTTCACCATAGAGTTACATTATACTACATCTGGCTGGTTGCTTTTTTGGCTGGTGATAGCTCTGATACGTGGTGTAATCAGGGGGAAATACAATATACCGCTATTATTTGATGAGCGGGCGTTTACTAACCTCACCCCCTGGGAATTAGAAGAGAGGTTTCACCTCTCTTTGACTCTCCTTAACCACCCCTTGAGGAAGAGCCTTTTAGAGAGGGGGCTTTGCCCCCTCTCTTTTTCTTCTCCCCCTTCCCTTGCTAAGGGAAGGGGGTCAGG
>CAYHBC010000038.1:0-10755 GCA_964354775.1 uncultured Dehalococcoidales bacterium | reverse complement strand
TACCGCTCCCGCCGGCACCTTCAGCTACCTCGTTGAGGATATCCAGCAGGCGTGAGGATTACCTTCTCTCTGTCATTGCGAGCCCTTCGCTACCGCTCAGGGTGACAAAAGGGAGTGTCATTGAAACGCGACAATGTCAACATGAAGTTTAACAGGCTACTCCAGGGGGGTCAGGGTCAGCAGCTTCCGGGCAATTTGAGGATATTTAGCGATAAACAATAGCTCGTCCTCAACAAGGGGCTTTTGAGCTTCAACATTGGCATATCTCACCAGCTCCAGAATCTCCTCCGCCTTCTTGCTGTCATTAAAGGTCACCGCCATCTTCCCCATTATGTGGCTGAAGCCGGATATGCCGCCATATTCCCCGGAACATATCTCCCTGCCGGTCTCCACGAGCTCCGGCTCGCCCCGACCCAGCTCGGAGAAATTGTATAGCTCATAGTTCTGAGGGTCCTTCAATACCCCGTCGGCGTGAATTCCCGAGCTATGGGCAAAGGCGTTAGCCCCCACTCCCGGCTGGTTTATGGGGACAGGGACTCCGAAGGCGTAGCTGGCAAACTTGCTTGTTTTCCACGCCGCTTTCATGTTAATCGGGCTTCCCAGGCGGTACTTTCCGGCGAACCCCCGGGACTTGGTGACCGCCAGGATTGTCGCCACGAGGTCGGCATTACCCGCTCTTTCCCCCATCCCGTTGATGGTGGTATTGATATAAGCGTCCTGCCCCGCGTCTATAGCTCCCTTGGCTCCAGCGACAGAGTTAGCCACCGCCATACCCAGGTCGCCGTGACAGTGAAGCTCCACCGGAATCCCGACATTCTCCACCACTGTCTTAACCGTCTCGTAGATGGTAAAGGGGTCGTCATAGCCCAGGGTATCGCAATATCTGAACCTCTGAGCGCCGTGCTCCTTTGCCGCCGCGGCGAACTTGATGAGGAAATTTACATCCGTCCTGGAGGCATCCTCGGCGTTCACGCCGAGGCTTTCCGCCCCCAGCGATTTAGCCGCTTCCACGGCGTCAACCATCATCTCCAGAACGTCCTGGGCGCCCTTCTTTCCCTGGAACTTGCCCCGAATCATCTGGGGCGAGGTGGAGATTGACAGATTAAGATGGCGGATGCCGGGAACGAACTTAAACGCTGTTTCTACATCACCGACCATTGCCCTCAGCCACCCCGCCAGACGGATAGGCTTGAGAACCCTCTTCTCCGCCAGCTCCAGATTAGCCTGAAGGTAATTTGATTCGTGCCTGGTGGTGGGAAAACCAAACTCGGACTGGAAAACGCCCATCTCGTTGAGATAGAGGTTCACCATCGTCTTCTCCAGCTTGGATAGACCGAGATTGGCGGTCTGAACGCCGTCACGGTTGGTAACGTCTATGAAATAAATACCGGGCATGCTTTCCCTCCCAGAAATTAAAATATAACGATAACATTATCGCCTTATTTAATCAAATGGCTAGTAGGGTTGCTAAATTTTCTACCTTGCGTAGTATAATAGCCTCTATGGCTAAGATTAAAGCGGGGATAATAAATGTTACCGGGTATATCGGAGTTGAGCTTGCCCGGCTGCTGTATCAACACCCCCGGGTGGAGCTTAAATCCATCACCGGAAGGAGCGCTTCGGGGCAAAAGCTGAGCGAGGTTTTTCCTCACCTTGGCGGTATAGACCAGGTGATAACCGCCGAGATAGATAGCGGCGTAGATGTTGCCTTTTCGGCAATGCCCCACAAATCAAGCGTTGACGCCGTGCCCCCCCTGCTCCAGCAGGACATCAAGGTCATTGATGTCAGCGCCGACTTCAGGCTGAAGGACGCCGCTGAATATCCCCGGTGGTATGGTTTCACCCACCCCTTTCCCGACCTGCTCTCGGAAGCAGTCTACGGCTTGCCCGAGCTCCACGAGAAAGAGCTCGCTTCGGCACGGCTGGTAGCCAATCCTGGCTGCTATAGCACCGGGGCTATTCTGGCGCTGGCGCCGGCGGTCAGGGAGGGGCTCATCCACCCCGGGGTAATCATCGACAGCAAGTCCGGCGTCTCCGGCGCCGGCAGAGCGCTAACCCTGGCCACCCACTATGCCGAAATTAACGAGAGCGCCTCCGCCTACTCCCTTGAAGGGCACCGCCATCTGCCGGAGATGGAGCAGGAGCTAGGGGCGCTGGACCCCGGGCTTGACCTGTCCGCCACCTTCGTACCCCACCTGGTCCCCATGACCCGGGGGATACTGACCACCTGCTATGCCACATTAAAGGACCGCAGCCTGACCCCGAAGGGACTGGTGCGGCTTTACCGTGATTTTTATAAAAACGCCCCCTTCGTCCAGATAGCTGCCAGCCCTCCCCAGACCAAGCACACCTGGGGAAACAACTTCTGCCTCATCCACCCCGTAATAGACTCCAGGACGGGCAGGCTCATCGTCATCAGCTGCCTGGACAACCTGGTAAAGGGAGGGGCGGGGCAGGCAGTCCAGAATATGAACTTGATGTTCGGCTTACCCCAGACCGCCGGGCTTGAAACGCTGGCGGTTTACCCCTAAAATAGCGCTGCTTGCCCTCATCGTCTAGGGGACCAGGACGTCAGCCTTTCAAGCTGAAAACAGGGATTCGAATTCCCTTGGGGGCACTTTCTTTCCTAGCGCTATTTCTGCCCGTAGCTTTCGTAGGACACCAGCTCGGAGAGCTCTTTGCGGCTCGGCGGCTTGCCCTCCCTGGCAGGATAGCCCAGGGGGGTCATCTCCACCACCGCCACCCCCTCGGGGACATTCAAAATCCGGGCTGCCCCTGGAGCATCAAAGGCACCGACGTGCACCGTCCCCAGCCCCAGGGAGTGGGCCGCCAGGGTGAGGTTCTGCATCGCCAGTCCCGAATCAAACATATACCAATCGCCCTTATCGGTAACCGCCTCCCCCTGGTAAAAGCCGGACTTCCCCCGCTCAGCACAAGCCACGATGACCACCGGCGCTTCCTTGATGGCTTCCCTGGCGGGATTCCAGGGAGTGAGGACATCGGCTAATTTCGCCCTGGTGTCGTTATTCCTGACCACGATGAACCGCCGACACTGAGTATTTGCCCAGGAAGGCGCCCAGCGGGCAGCCTCCAGGACAGCGTTAAGCTCCTCCTGGGGCACAGCTTCAGGTTTATAGCGCCGGATACTGCGTCTCGTCTTTATTGCCTGGATTACCTCCATTTTACCTCCTTGGCTATTCTTCAGGCTGTCTAATTTTCAAAAGCCCCGATTTTAGCTTCCGGGCTTTTCAGCCCCATCACCAACACCCTCACCCCCCAAGGGAGAGAGGGGAAGATTTTTGACTTTAACTCTCCCGGAGTAAAATAGCAGGGCGTTTAAGAGGGGCGCTAGCCCCTTTTTTAAATCTATTCCTCTTCCCAGGCACCTTCCCCGATAAGCGGCACAAAGTAGCAGCCGCCTAAATTTTGCACCTTATTCCTTTTCTTCCTTTTGGTGACCTTCAACAGGTCCTGCTGCCAGCGGGAGCCCACCGGAATTACCAGCCTCCCGCCTGGAGATAGCTGCTCCAGAAGGGCTGGAGGAACACCGGGGGCGCCGGCGGAAACTATAACCGCATCGTAAGGCGCTTCAGCAGGCCAGCCCAGCTCTTTGCCGGCAGGATAGACCTTTACCTTAGAGTAACCAAGCTGTTGTAACACCTGCCGGGCTCTGTCAGCTAGCTCAGGTATGCGCTCTACGGTAATAACCTCCCGGCTTAGCTCAGCCAATATCGCCGCTTCATAGCCGCTTCCCGCGCCCAGCTCAAGGACTTTATCCTGGCTCTCAAGCTCCAGCGCCTGCACCATCAAGGCGACAATGTAAGGCTGGGAGATAGTCTGTCCAAAGCCAATGCTCAGCGGTCTATCTTCATAAGCGGCATAACACAGCTCTGGAGACACAAAAGCCTCCCGGGGAACCCGCCGCATGGCTTCAATTACGCGCTTATCGGAAATCTCCAGGCTGAGCCTGGCAATCAATCTGTCTCGCTCCGAGCTTAAATCCACCACCGCACATTACCAAATAGCATCAACCAATGATGAAAGATAACACCAGCAGGATTAGTAACATGATGCCAGTAAGGATACCGACGCGCCGCAGGTCAGTCATCACATAGCCGTAGCGAAGAGCAAGGTCGGGGGCTTTGCTGATTTTCATTTTCGGCGGCACATCCGCCGCCACCGCTGGGGCGACAACGGCAGGGGCAGCCGGCTGAGAACTTCTCTCCCGGCCTATTTGTGCCAGCTTGGCACGCTTTCTTGCCTTGCTCCGACGCGACTTTTTAGGCATCCTGCTACCTCACGAGATGAACTCCGCGCTCATAAATTTTGGTGCTGGAAATATAAGCATGCCCCAGCAGTCGCTGAACATCCCGAAGCCGGGCACCGCCCTGTAGCTTATACGCCGCAAAGCTGTGCCGCAGGGTGCGGGGGGTAACTTTGCCGCCGAGTCCGGCTTTAGCAGCATAGTTCTTAACAATCTCCCAGAACCCCTGCCGGGTGAGCCTCTTGCCCAGCCGGTTCAAGAACAACGCCTCTTCTTTCTCATCAGACAAGAGCTCAAACCGGGCATCCTGGATAAAGTCCTTGAGCAGCCGGGCGATGCGAGAGTCAAAGGGAACCTGCCTTCGCGAGCTGCCCTGAGAGCAATAAAGATAGCGCTGCTCCAGGTTGATGTTCCTGACATTCAGCGCCACCAGCTCGCTTACCCGCAGACCGGTGGCATAAAGCAACTCCAGCATCACCCTGTCCCGTTTAGCTTCGGGGGTAGATAGCTTTGTCGGCTCCGCCAGCAGGCGCTGCCACTCCGAGGAAGATAAAACCAGTGGCGCGTGCTTGCTTATCTGGGGGGAGAGCAAATTCTTGGCGGGATTGCTTCCCATCCTGCCGGTATTGACCATAAATTTGAAAAAGGACTTCGCCGAGGCTATTTTACGAGCCACTGTGGACGGGGAATACCTCCTGTCCTTCAAGTTAAAGAGGTAGTCCGTCAAGGACTTGCCCCCGGGATTATCCGCCTTATTGGTGCCCAGGAAAGCCACCAGCTGGCGCAGGTCATTGCGATAAGCCGCCAGGGTATTTTGTGAGCAACCCTGGCTGTCAGCAAGATATTTCAAAAAGGCGTCAATGCCCTCTTTCATCGGTATTACTATTTTATCATATTTTTGCCCCCGACAATCCCCCCTGTTACAATAAATTTAATTTTGCCGGCAATGAAACTAGCGTCACAAATAAAAACTTTGCCCCGAAGCCCCGGGGTATATTTATTCAAAAACAAAGAGGGGGAGGTGCTCTATGTGGGCAAGGCTTCCAATCTCAAAAGCCGGGTAAGAAGCTACTTCAGGAGACATAAAGAGCTTCCCTCTAAAATCCCCCGACTGCTCGCAAGGCTGGACGCCGTTGAATTTATAGTTACCAGCTCGGAGCAGGAGGCGCTCATATTAGAATGCAACCTGATAAAGAAATACCGCCCCCGGTATAATGTCCGCTTCAAAGACGATAAAACTTTTCCCTACCTCAAGATAAACCTCGCCGAAGACTGGCCGGGGGTCTATATCACCCGCCGCTTCCACAAGGACGGCTCAAGGTATTTCGGTCCTTTTGCCAGCGCCAGCTCGGTGCGCAAAACGCTGAGGCTGATAAAGAAAATCTTCCCCTTCCGCTCCTGCACCAAAGCCATCACCACCAGAGATAAGAAGCCCTGCCTGGAATACCATATCCACCGCTGCCTTGGACCCTGTATCGGCGCCGTGAGCCAGCAGGAATACCACGAGATGATAAACCAGGTCGTCCAGTTCCTGGAAGGCAAGCAGGAGGTAGTCCTCGGCGAGCTGGAGGGAAAAATGAGACAGGCATCCCAAGAGCTCCAGTTTGAAAAGGCAGCCCTGGTCCGCGACCAAATCAGGGCGATAGAGAGGGTGATTGAGGGGCAGAAAATCGCCGTCACCGTGAGGGGAGAAGAGGATGTCATCGCCCTGGCGCAGGATAAGGAGCTGGCGGGCATCCAGATATTCTTCGTCCGCAACAACAAGCTCGTGGGGCGCGACCATTTCACCATGGAAAATGTCCTTGATGAGACGCCTGGCGAAATAATCACCAGCTTCGTGAAGCAGTATTACGCCTCGTCGCCAAACATCCCCCCGACGCTACTGCTCCAGCACCCGGTAAACGAACCCGAAACGCTCACCCGGTGGCTCAGGGAACAAAAAGGGGGCGGGGTAAAGCTCCAGGTCCCCCGGCGGGGGGCGAAGAGACAGTTGATGAACATGGCGGCGGAGAACGCCGAGAAAGCTCTCCAGCTAGCCCGAGCCAGGGAGACGAGCCCCGGGGCGGTAATCTCCGCCCTGCAGGAGCTCAAGGACAGGCTCCGCCTGCGGCGAATGCCCCTGCGGATAGAGTGCTACGATATTTCCAACATTCAGGGCGCCCTGGCGGTGGGAAGCATGGTCGTCCTGGAGAAGGGAATGCCACGGCGAGCCCATTACCGCCGCTTCAAAATCAAGACGGTCAGCGGCGCCGACGACTGCGCCATGATTGAAGAGGTGCTGAGACGCCGCTTCCGCAGAGCCGGGGAGGGCGGCAGGGCGGCTTCTCAAAAAAACGGCTGGGCAATCGTCCCCGACCTCGTCCTCGTTGACGGCGGGAAGGGACAGCTCAACGCCGCAGTCAGGGCGATGAGGGAGTTGGGGGTGGACGACATAGCGGCAGCCGGCATCGCCAAGGAAAACGAGGAGGTGTTCATAGCGGGCAGTCCCGAGCCGGTCGCCATACCCAAAAACAGCCTGGCGCTCCATACCCTCCAGAGGGCGCGGGACGAGGCGCACCGCTTCGCCATCAGCTATCACCAGCGGCTCAGGCGACGGAAGGGCATCGCCTCGGTGCTGGACGACATTCCCGGCATCGGACCGGCGCGGAAAAAAGCTCTCCTGGCGAGGTTCGGCTCGGTCAGGGGCATCAGGGAAGCCCCGGAAGAGGAGCTCAGCAAGACGAAGGGCATAACCCCGGCGCTCGCCAGAAAGGTCAAGGAATACCTCTGAGGCGGGCTACCGCCCCAGCATCCCCGCCAGGGTCAGGGCGTTTTTCACCGCGAAAGCCCCGGCGTCGTTGTTGAAGTAAATATAGACCGCTTTGAGCTTCTCCGCCAGCGGGGCGATTTCCTCAGCCCAGCGGGAGAGCTCTTCATCGGAATAGCAGCCGGCATACATATCCCCGCTGCCGTGAAAGCGGATATAGGCAAAATCGCTGGTCGCCAGCAGGGGACAGGTGAAACCGGGCATATCAAAAACGCACAAGCCCGCCTTATGCCGCCTAAGCAGCTCAAACACGGCATCGTCAATCCAGGAGCGGTGGCGGAACTCAAATACATAGCGGTATTCCCCAGGCAGACCGGAGAGGAAATTTTCCAGCACCGCGTCGTTGCGTCCCATACCGGGGGGAAGCTGGTATAAGAGAGGACCCAGCTTATGCTGAAGGAGGCGGGCACGGGAGAGAAAAGTGTCCTGCGCCTCGCCGGTGTCCTTAAGCTTCTTTATATGGGTGATGAGGCGGCTTACCTTGACCGCAAAGACAAAGCCCTCAGGCGATGACTCCCTCCAGTGGTTAAAAGCCTTCTCGGTAGGCAGGTGGTAGAAGCTGTTATTGAGCTCCAGGGTGTTAAACTGTTTAGCGTAGAACTTAAGCCACTGCGGCTTTGCCAGCCCCTCAGGGTAGAAAAGTCCCCGCCAGTGCTCATAATGCCAGCCGCTGGTGCCGATGAAATACTGCCCGCCCATCCGGCTATACCTTGAACACCATTACATTGGAGGCGCCGATGCCCGAATTCTGGACCAGGGCAACCCTGGGGCTCTTCACCTGCCTTTTACCCGCCTGCCCCCTAAGCTGGAGGACGACCTCGGTAATCATCCGCCCCCCGCTCGCCCCCAGAGGATGCCCGCAGCTGAGCAGCCCCCCGTCGGTGTTGACCGGGAGCTTTCCGTCTATCCCGGTATTGCCCTCCCAGGCGAAGACTGCCCCCTCGCCCTGGGGGCACAAGCCCAGGGCTTCCAGCGAAGTAATCTCCCCGGCGGAGAAAGCATCGTGCACCTGGACGACACCCACATCCTCAGGACCGATGCCGGCTTTGTGGTAAGCCTTCTTAGCCGCCAGCCCGGTATCGCCGTCGGACAAATATGTCTCAATGGGGTCTCCGGGGGTATATTTCATGCTTGCCTCGCCCCAGCCCGCCAGATATACCGGTCTGGTAGTATACCGCCTCGCCTTCTCCCCGGAGCATAATACCACCGCCGAAGCCCCGTTGGCGTTGGCGCAGCACTGATACATGGTAATGGGATAGCTAATCATCCGGGACTCCATCACCTCCTCCAGAGTCAGCGCCTTCTGATAGGTAGCGTTGGGGTTAAGGCAGCCGTTTTTATGAGCCTTTACCGAGACCTGGGCGAAATGCTCCGGTCTGCTCCCGTAGAGATGCATATGCCTGGTAGCCTTATGAGCATAGCTACCGGGCATGGTGATTAGACCCATCAAGCCGTCAACGAGGGACTTAAAGGACACTCCCTCCACCGGCATCGGAACCATTCCCCGGGGCATCTTCTCCACGCCGATAACCAGGCAGGTATCAGCGGCGCCGGCTTCTATCATATAGGCGCCGAGGTGGACTCCCTTGGACGAGCTGGTGCAGGCTATATCCAGGCGGGTAAGGGGAATTCCAGTCTTCCCCAGCGAATAGAAGGCGAACGGCGCTGCACCCACCTGATAGACATTCCCGCAAAACCCCACCTGAATATCCTTATAGCTCATCCCGGCGTCCGCAAGCGCCATCAACGCCGCCTCCGTAGCCATTTCGTCCACGCCCAGAGTGGTCTCCCGGGCAAACCGGGTCACCGCCACCCCGAGGACTGCTACCTTACGAGCCATCTTTCACCCCCGTGACGGGTCGGAAAACATACACCATTCGCTGTCCACCGACATCCAGGAAATCCAGCTCCACCTCCAGACCAATCCTGACCTCCTCCGGGGCGCAGCCCACAATGGGAGTATGGACATAGGCGCCCTCGGGCAGCTCCACGAAGGCGGCGGGATAAGGCAGGGTCAGCCCGATGAAATTACCGTAGCTCTCATACACAATAGTATAAGACCAGACCTTGCCCCGGCGGCTCAAGGCGACCTCCTCCACCTCCCTGCTGGAACAGTTGGGACAGAGCTTCTCCCTGGGGAACATTGTCTCCCCACAACTGCGGCACTTCATCCCCACGAGGACGGGCTTTCCCTCAGGGGATACCCTTAATCTATCCTGCACAAAATTGACTATTTCCACCTTACTCTCCTTTAAACGTGGTCAGCTCGGAATTTTGAAGCATCTGGGTCACCACACCCGTAAACTGACTTACCGCGCCGGCATCCATCTCCTCTCCCTCCAGCTCTCCCAGCGAGGCGAGATTTTGCCGGATAAATTCGGCATAATCATGAAGTCCTTCCCGGGCATCGCGGGTGGTGAACAGTCGGGTGGACCGCCCCAGTTCAAACCACAGACCTTCCTGCAATATGGCGGAGTCCCCGAAATGAACGCTTCTTTTACAGGCGTCAACGGCGATGGGGGCGCGCTTAGCCATAAGGTCAGCGAACTCCTGCACCTTCCGAGCGAACTCGCTCTTGTTGAAAGCGTCGGTGATTAAGCCCAGGCTCTTAGCCTCGTCGGTAGAAAGCTGGTTTCCCCGGAGCATTATTTCAATTGCCTTCGCCTTCCCCACCAGCCTGGGCAGCCGCTGAGTTCCCCCTCCACCAGCGATTATGCCCACCAATACCTCCGGCTGCCCCACGGTAAACCCCTGGTCTCCCACCATGAACCTGAAATCAAAACAGTACGATATTTCCGTCCCTCCCCCGTTACAGGGACCGTTTATGGCGGCAATCGTAATTTTACTCATCCGTTCAATAGCGTTATAAAGCCTCCTCATCAGGATTGCGAGCTTAATGGACAGGTCCTTTGACTTCATAAGCCGGTTCAACAGCCGCTCCTCGGTATTGGGACCCCGGTCCATAAGCCAGCTTAAGAATTTGAGGGCAGGAACGGCGAGCTTCAACCGCATTTTATTCATCTTCATAAGCTCCAGGCTGAGCTGATGGAGCTCGGGTATATCAAAATGCGCGATGTAATTGTTCTCCACCCCGCCGGTGAGGATGAATACCCTTATGGAGTCATCCTTTTCTGCTTTTCTGACCACCTGGTACAGCTCAGCCATCATTTCGGTGGTCATGAAGTTCATCGGGGGATTAAAGACCTCTGCCCACAGGGATGTGCCTACCTGCTTTACTTTTAAATACTTATACATACTCCGGCACTACTCCTTCTTCAGCTTATATCCAGCCTTCTCCCTGTCCCAGGTATTTGGGGTTATCCCCGCCTTTTGCAACTCGGGCTTTATCACCCGGTGCGTTGCGGTCTTGGGCAGCTCCTCCAGGAACTCAACATATCTCGGCACCATAAAGTAAGCCATCCTGTCCTCACAGAAAGAGAGCAGCTCCTCGGGCTTCAGGCTCGCACCGGGCTTCAAGACCACGCAGACCTTGACCTCGTCCTCGCCGAGCTCCGATTTTACCCCAATCGCCGCCGACTCCATTATCGCCGGGTGCTTAGCCAGCGTGGTCTCAATCTCCCAGGGGGATATGTTCTCGCCCCTTCTCCGGATGTAGTCCTTCTTTCTACGCACAAAAAAGTAAAAGCCGTCCTCATCGCAGCTGTGGAGGTCTCCCGTCCGCAGC
>CAYHBC010000037.1:0-11297 GCA_964354775.1 uncultured Dehalococcoidales bacterium | reverse complement strand
CCCCGCCGGTAAATCCGGCTGATGATTTCCTCATCCACTTTCTGAATCGCCGCTATTTTACCATCAATGTCGCCGTCGTGGGCCGCCTCGTCAGGCGCCTCGATATGGATAACCACCAGGTCATATTTTTCCAGCGCCTCAAGCGCCCCTTCCGCCTGGGCGGCATAGTCGTTGTCCTGCCCGTCGGTCACCCCGGGGATATTCAATACCGCCATACCGGTCAACCTTGCCAGCCCCTGAAGGAGGTCAACGCCGGAGGTCAGGGCGGCGTCAAGACCGTAGACCTCTTTGAAGGGAGGCATATCGGGAAGCCTCTCGCTGCCCCAGAAGAGCCAGAGCATCGTTGCGGGAATATCGCCTCTCCCCAGGCGCGCCACATTCACCGGGTGACCCTCAAGCACGGACTTCGACCTCTCCATTAAGTCCCGCAAAAAGCCGCTCCCCTCCCCGCGGGGAAGAAACCTGGCGACGGGCTTGCCGGGAATATCGTGCGGAGGAGTGCAGACAGCCCTGAGAGTATCCTTATGCCCTTTTATCTTGCATATATGGCGGTAGTTCACGCCGGGATAAAAACGAACCTCGTCGCTGCCGAGACTCTCGTTCAAGCTGGCAATCAGCCGCTTCGCCTCCGGGGTGGTGATATGTCCTGAGCTGTAGCTCCACATTTTGCCCTGGCGCACCGCGACCAGGTTGCAACGAAAGACGACCTCGTCCGGTCCAAGGGGAATGCCCATGCTTTTAGCTTCAATGCCGCTCCTTCCCCGGTAATACACCCCGGGGTCGTAGCCCATAAGGGACATACAGGCGCAGGCGCTGCTGGGCTCCATCCCCGGCGGGACGGTGCGGACAAGCCCCAGGGTGGCTTCACGAGCCATAGCGTCCAGGTGGGGAGTCCCCGCCAGCTCCAGGCAGGTCTTCCCCCGGCGCCGGGGCAGAGCCCACCCCGCCGCTCCGTCAATTATCACCACGGCATATTTCATTTGCTCTGGTAATTAAACCACCTTATAATAAAAGGGGCAACGGGGCGTAGCGCAGCGGGTAGCGCGCAGCGTTCGGGACGCTGAGGTCGGAGGTTCAAATCCTCTCGCCCCGACCAGATATAACTTACTTCACCAAAAGCCCCTTGAAGGGGATTAAAATAAGGTGAGGAGGAAATAATCCGATGATAAAAACGGAGCTTTGCGACCTCCTGGGAATCAAATACCCCATAATACAGGCGGGGATGGGACCGTTTGTCACCGTCAAGTTATGTCAAGCTGTCTCCACCGCGGGAGCTCTGGGCCTAATCAGCCATACCGCCCTTATACCGGGCAAGGACCCCGTGGAGAAGATGAGAGAGGACATAAGGTGGGTAAATGAGCACACCAGGGGGAACTTCGGAGTCAATGTCCGTGTAGCCAAAATACAGACGGATGCCCCGGGGTGCATAGATTGCATCATAGAGGAGATGGAGAACAGTCCCGAGATTGCCCGGAAGCTGAAACTGGTCACCACCTCCGCTGGCAACCCCGAGATGCCCTCAGGGAAATTCATCTCCTCGGGAGTCAAGGAAAAATATGGTCTGAAGCACTTCCATGTAGTTGCCTCAGCCTATATGGCGGGCAAGGCGGAGTCGGCAGGCTGCGACGGCGTGATTGCCATGGGGCATGAAGCCGGGGGGCATATCGCCTATTCCGATGTCAACACCATAATCCTGCTTCCGGAGATAGTGGACACCACCAGATTACCCGTGGTTGCCACGGGAGGATTTTGCGACGGGAGAGGTCTGGCTGCCGCCCTCCTCCTGGGCGCCGTCGGCGTCCAGATGGGCACCAGGTTTATCGCCACAAAGGAGTCCGAATTTCACCCCGAATATAAAAAGAGAATTTTAGCTTCCCGGGACACCGACAGCGTGGCTACCGCCGGCGCTTTCGGACCGGTAAGGCTTATCCGCAACGCCTACAGCGAAAAAGACGAGATAAGAGTGGCAAAAGCAATCGTCCAGGGCACGGAGAAGGGACTGAGCGTAGAGCAGTCCCGGAGAACGATGGCTGACCCGGCGAACCTGGACCTTGAAAGCCTGAAGACGTATGTTGATTCGGAGATGAAGGGAGAAATGGAGCTTGCCCCGGTGTTTGCCGGCGAGGTAGTGGGGAGGATAGACGACATCCCCAGCGTAAAGGAGCTACTGGAGAGAATAATGGCTGAGGCGGAGGACTCAATAAAGAGCCTGCCCCGAAAGGTCATCGTAAGGCGGCATTGACAGCCCGGGGAACTTGTGGTAAACTGAAGCCCCTGATTATGTAAAGGAGGTGGCAATGCAAGACCTGAAGAAAGCCTGGGAAGGAATAGTGGGGAAGTCCCCCGAGGAGCTGAAGACCCAGCTCGGACCAATAGCGGACCGGACCAAGGGGCATGTCGCGGAGCTAATGCAGGTTATGCCCAACCTGCCCAAGCTCCTGGCGGAGAGCCTGGGGAAGATGGATGTCGCCAAGTTCAGCAATGAGGCGCCCGATGTTTCGGCGAAGTTCACCGATATCCTCTGGGAATCAATAAGCGTTCTGTCGGAGAAGAACGCCGACCTGAAGAGCAAAGTGGCTGCCGTGGGAGACATTGAGGTCAACTTCCAGGCAACCGACAGTCCGATGAAGGGATCCATGAAGATAAGCGGTGGAAAGCTGACCGGCAACTCAACACAGCTCAAGACGGCGACGTTCAAGACAATCGGTCCCACCAAGGTTATGATTGGGCTTATAACCGGCAGCGTTGACCCCATCGGCGGGTTTATGTCCAAGCAGTATACCAGCGAGGGGAGCATGGCTACGGGGATGAAGCTGTCTCCGGTAATGTCGGCTATCGCCAGAGCCCTCAAAGGCTAAAAAAAATCAGGCATCGTTGCCGCTTTTGGTATTGCGGTTAAATAACTTACCGCAGGGGACTACTGTCTGCCCTCAGCCATAAGCCCAGGTGAACCGCTTTTTAAACCTCTCCAGTATGGCTATGGTCCGGGCGCCCAATAGTCCCAGGAAGACGGCGTTTCCCACGGCGTGGAAGGTATCCAGCCAGAGGCTGCTAAGCTGAGTTAGCATAAAAGTTTTCAGGGTGTGAGGGTAGATGAAGGCTGCCCAGAACCAGGTATTTACCAGCCAGCCAAAAGCGTAACCCCAGACAACTCCCAGGATAACCAGCCACGGGGTATTCAGCTTAAACCGCCTGAGGTAGGCTGCGCTGACCCCCACCAGCCCCCAGGCTAGCATCTGATATAGCGTCCAGGGTCCCTGACCGAGGAAGAAGTTGGAGACGAGCGCCGTTATCGCACCAACCATAAATCCCGCCACGGGACCGAAGACATATCCCGAGCAGACTACCAGATAAGTGCACGGCTGCACGCTGGGCAGGGCAGCAAAGGGGACCCTCAGGACCGCCGACACCGCTCCCAGCATCGCCACCAGTGCTATTTCCTTGGAGCTTATCGCCGTCGCCTCAAACTGGAACAGGAAGGCAGCGATTCCCAGGACGACCACGAGCGTGGCTAAAATCGCCCAGTTCATAACGGCATTCAGCGGGCAGGAAGGGACAGCGGGGATGATGAAGCACGCTATACCAATACCCAGTATCGCCAGGAGGAGAAGACGACTCTTATTCACCCCAGCATCTCCAGGACCTCATCAGCAGTCAGTATATCCCCGGGAACGCCATATCCCTCAAAAGCCTGCACCAGGCGGTTTATCTGCGGTGAAAAGAGGAGGGCGCCGGAGAGCACCTCCCGCTTGCTGCCGCAGACCACAATTCTCCCCTCGCTCAGCAGCACTACCCTGTCGGCGTGCTCCGCCACCGTTTCCACATCATGGGTCACCAGAATCACGGCGCCGCCGTGGCGGCGATAGTCACCGAGAAATTCCATCAGCTGCCGTTTCAAGCGGTATTCCATCCCCCGGGTCGGCTCGTCCAGTATGAGTATCCCGGGATGTGCCGCCATAACCGAGGCTAAAGCCACCCTCTGCTTCTCCCCGCCGCTCAGGGAGCGGGGATAGTGCTTGCGGTATTCCCCAAGATTGAACCTCTCCAGCATCTCGTCAACCCTTAATGCTGCTTCTGTATCGTTAAACCCCAAATTCTTAAGGGTAAAGGCAATTTCTTCCTCGACCGTATCGGCGAAGAGGTGGTCGTTGGGATTTTGAAAGACAAAGCCGACCTTCCGAGCTAGCTCGGCGATGGTCGCCTCCCGGGTGTTGATGCCGTCCACCGTCACCTCCCCTCTTGTCGGCTTCAACAGCCCGTTGATATGCTTGACCAGCGTGGTCTTCCCCGAGGCGTTCCTTCCCATAACGGCGACAAATTCCCCTTCATATAGGCTCAAATTTATATCCCTCAGGGCAACATGCCCGCCGGGATAAGCATGCCACAGCTTTTTTATCTCAATCAGGGGAGGCTGATTTGGGGGCGATGACGGCGAGGGAGACCGGGAACGAGCGGCAGGAGCGCTACCACCCCGGCTCAGCCCCAAACGGCATTGAAAGACCTTCCCCAGCGCCATTCTGCCTTCTTTAACGGTGAGGGGAGTCTCCCCGGAACCAATGCCTCTCTCCCTCAGTCCCCGGGCTAAGCTGATTATCGGTGGTAGACCCACGCCGGTGTGGCTAATTTCGTCCCCGCCGAGGACTTTCCTGGGGGAGCCATCGGCGATAACCGCTCCCCCGGAGAGCACGATTAGCCGGTCAACATGCTGCGCCACCCTGTCCAGCCGGTGCTCCACCAGTATCACCGTGAGCCCCAGTTCGTCATTCAACCGCCCCACGGCGGCGAGGACCTCCTCGGCGCTCCCGGGGTCCAGCTCGGATGTCGGCTCATCCAGCACCAGGATGCCGGGGTGCAACGCCAGCACCGAGGCAATGACGACCTTCTGCTTCTCGCCTCCGGAAAGCTCCTGGGTCCGCCGGTGGCGAATGGCGGAGATGCCCAGCGTGTCCAGGGACTCCTCCATCCTTTTAGCGATGAGCTCCCCGGGGAAAGCGAGGTTCTCCATTCCGAAGGCAATCTCCCTCTCGGCATCCACGGCGACGAGCTGGTTCTCAGGGTCCTGAAATATCATCCCCACCTTAGCCGCCAGCTCCCGCGTAGAATGCCGCGTTATGTCAAGACCATTTACCTCCACCCTGCCGGTTATCCTACCGCCGTAAAAATGCGGTATCAGCCCGTTGAGGCAGCGGCACAGCGTGGACTTGCCGCCGCCCGAGGGACCGGTGAGTAGCACGAACTCGCCGTCTTCAATCTCCAGGCTCACCTCCCGCACTGCCGGCGTGGCGGCATCCCCGTACCAGAAGGTCAAGTTCTCAATTTTAATCAAGCCCCACCCCCCTTCTCCCCACCGCCAGGAACACCCCGGAGAGCAGAAAAAGCACCAAGAGCCCCAGCATAGACCACTCCAGGGCGCCGGCGCCTATCCCCCCGAGCGTGGGGTAGTATTGATAGTCCCCGTAGCCCCGAAGGCGCATAAAGATGCCCAGGGCAGCGGCAAGAAACCCTACGGTCAGGGCAAGCGCGTCCCTAGCGGCAAATCTTATCGGCTTGTAGAATGTCCGCTTTCCCCCCGAGCCGAACGCCCGCGACTCCATAGCCTCGGAGAGCTGAACCGTCCGGTCAAGCGAGTTAGACAAGAGCGGAATTACGATTGCCATCCGGCTCCTGATTTTTTGCCCCAGGCTCCCCCGGTCCAGCTCCAGCCCCCTTGACCTCTGGACATCGCTGAGGCATTGTGCGTCCTCAACCAGAGTGGGAATAAACCTGGTGGAGAGCGAGGTTACCAGCACCGACTTATAGGGCAGCTTCATCTTTATCATCGCCAGCAAGAGGTCGTCGGGATGGACGGTGAAGGTGAGAACGGCAAAAGCAGAGATTATCAAAGCAAGCCTCAAGGACATCGCCACGCCGAAGAAGGCTGCCTCCAGGGTGAGTGTGGGGACGCCCACCCCCGGAAGGCGAAACGGCGCCTCCAAGAGGATATGTGCGCCGTGATAGCTCACCAGCATATTTATAAGCACAATCGCTATGCCGAGATAGAGGGTGAACTTCATAACCGAAAGCCACTCCTTCCCGAGCCTTGCTGCAGCGACCAGGGGCAAGGTGGCGAGAAACAGCGCCAGGAGATATACCGGGTTATTGAAGACCAGGGCAAAGATTAAAATGTTCGCCATCCAGAGCAGCTTGCAGAAGGGATTGAGCCGGTGAATGGCAGTGTCGCTGTCCTTGTATCTGAAGCCGGTCATCGTTTTACCGAGGCACCTTGATTACCTCTCCCCCGGCGATTACCACCCCGAAGGTCTGCCCGAGCTCGGCGGAATGGTTGACCAGGACATCCACGGCATCCCTCACACCAGCTTCATCGGTGCCCGATACCACCCAGGCTACATTCTGGCAGGCTCCAATGCCGTTGGGGTTCCAGGGATTCTGACTCGCCTGAATCAGCCCGCACCCCGCCCCGTATTCCCCGGCTACCTTCCCCCGGCAGTCAAGGAGCAAAAGCTCGCCTCCTTCGAAATAAGCATAAAAGCAGAGCTTGTCCCGGAGCTGGTTTACCTCCGACACCAGCTCGCAGTCCCCAGCGCCCAGCAGAATCAAATTGCACCACCCCTTCTCCTCCGACGATAGCTCAGCGGCGGTTACGGCGGAAACATTCCCCACCCCCTGTTGAACCAGCATGGCGGCGACATCGCCGGCTTCGTCCTCCAGACCGGGCGAATAGACCACCACGGTGGGAGGAACCTCCCCACCATAGCCGTGCCCGAAAGGCTCGGGAAAATCGCCGATAAGCGCCGAGACAAAGGAACAAAAGCCCCAGGCATGGAAATCCCAGCGCTCAACATCGCCCTGGTGGAGAGCGTAATCACCAGCCCCGACATTGGACAGGATGCCATTAACATAGAAGAACCAGTCCTCTCCGGCAGCGGAAGAGACGCCGTTTATAGCGGTAACAAATCCGCCGCCATAAGCCGTCTCCACAGAAGCCACCTGCTCCAGGGCGTCCCGGGCGTCTGAGCCATCGTCCACCGTCACCAGCCCATCAACGAGCGTCTCGTTACCGAAGCCGTGGCTGACTATTACCCTTACCTCAATCTGCTCTGAGGGCGGCGGGCGGCAGCCGCTCAAGAGGAGGGCAAGGGCAATAACCACCGCCGCCAGCTTAACCAGCTTTTTCATCGGCTCGCTCCGGACTACGCCCGCCTTCTCCTTATCGCTGCAAGGGAAATCACCAGCCCCAGCACCACGCCCGCCACAACCACCCACCACCAGACCAGCCATGATTGCCGGGAGAGCACAATGAAAGAGCCCTGAAGCTCCCCCAGGCTCACATTATAGCTGCCGGCGGGTTTCGCCAGGGAAAAGGTCACCCTCTCCACCTCACCCGCAGCCAGCGTCACCTCCTTTTCAGCCTCCGAAGCGCCGTTTATGCGGAGCACCACGGTATAACTGCCCCCGGTGCCCCCGGTATTAAACAATAGCGCCGAGATGCCGACCGTCCCGCCCGGCTCGACCCGCTCCGGCTCAATAACAAGGTCGGACAGGGAAAAAGAGGCTGGCGGCGGAGCGACCCTGCCAATAAGGGCAAAGGTGGTGAAGTGGCTGACCTGTGCCCTCACCCTGCCCGCAGCGGTATCCACATCACTCCCCAGCCTCACCCAGCTATTGTTCCCGGCGTCAAAGTAACCGATGGCTAAGGACTCCGCGGCGACATAGCGGGGGAGCGTCTCGGGGGTGTAGCTCCAGCTCAAGCTCATCGGGGGGTTAAAGGTGGCTCCCGGGGGAGAAAAGTTGCCCGCCTGCCCCACGAGGCAGGAATCCTCAGGCGGTAACGGCGGCGTTTGGTTAACCTCAAAGTCCAGCGCTCTAAGCGGAGCGCCCTCTCCATCCCGGGCAAGTGTGCCCCGGGGTATAACGATGCTGACCACGCCGTCTTCAGAAGCGGCTTCAATGTCGTCCTTCACCACGCCGTCCCCACCGATGCGGTAATCCAGTTCCCTGCCGAAGAGGCTCGCTTTCCCGCTATAATAAGAGGTGCCTCCTCCCCCGCCCCCGCCACCCGAAGACGACACCCGCACAACTACCCTGTCGCTCCGGATGCCGCCGTCCTTCTCCGCAAATACCGGGTAGCTCCCGGAGCCAGATATGCGGATAGCCGCCTTCCCATCGGGTCCGGCAACATAGCTCCGGTCAGCATGCACGGTAGCGTTGGGGCAGGGCGTCCAGGTGGAATTGCCCTCGTCATACTGCTCCACCGTAGCGGTGAATACATCCCCGGCAGTTATCGCCGTCTTATCCACGGATATGTTAAGGAGAATATCGGTCCAATTGCCGTAATACCACAGCACCTCGCGGTGCGTCTCATTAAGTATAAACTGGTCGGCGCCAACCATAGGGCTACACCAGTCCACCCGGTACATCCAGCCGCTCATCCCCTCAGGCGCCTCGCCGGCGATGGAGCTCACATACAGCCCTCCCCACTCATCGGTAGCATAATAGGGAAAGCGCTCCTCGTGACCCGAAGCCTCGTCCAGCGCCCCCAGAGCGGTGGCATTGGCGAGATGATAGGTCACATTGCTGTTATCGGCGGTAACCCAGGAATCGGAAACCACCACCTCCCCCCGCCACACGGTCTCGTTTTTTCCCTCCACCCGGACATAAACGGGCAGCCGCTCCAGCTCCAGCGCCCTGACGGGATAGGGCTTACCCAGAAGGGCCGGTATGGCATACGAGGTAGTCCAGGGGTCAGGGTTGCCCATCCAGTCGGGGAAAGAGCCGTCGGTGGCGTTCTGAAAGCTGAGCAGGTCATCAACGGGGGTGGCGTTATTCTTAGTCCAGTTAGCGCCTGTGGGGTCCTGCCCCGCCGCCACGATGGCATCAATAGCCCAGGAATCGGTAGAGGGATTGGTCGTCCCCCAGGAGAGAAAGCCGCCGCTATCCCCCTGCTGGGACTTAATATAGCTCAAGCCAGTGGTGACGGCAGCCGAGTCCGGGCTCTCCCCGGCGGCAATCAGAGCCATTATGGCTACGGCGGTATCGTCAACATCGCTAGCGCCCCCCACGCCCCAGCTCCAGCCGCCATCGCCGTTCTGGTTGCTGTTAATAAAGGCTATTAGAGCGGTTACAATCTCCGAGTCAGGGCTTTCCCCGGCGGAGATGAGCGCCAGGACGCCCCAGGAATCATCATTCAACAGCGCGGAGTCCCCGACCTGCGTGCCGTCATAAAGCTCCTTTAGCTTAGCCACGAAGTCCACACCCCCGAAATTCCCGGGGTTCTCACCGGCAGCCACCACCGCCAGAATCATCCGCTCCACATCGCTGGCTATGCTGAGGTTAGCCTCGCCGACATTGCTCTCTAAATAATCAACGATAGAGGGATTGCCTCCCGCCGTCTTCCAGCTATGAGGGTCCTCTCCGGCAGCGGCTATAGCCATAACCACCCAGGCGGAAGTGCCAAAACCGCCGATATTGCCATCATCCACCTGAGCGCTGCGCAAATAGTCCAGGGCTCCGGCTACCCCGGTGCCGCCCGCCGATAGAGGATAACCACTGTATCCCCCCGCCGGAAGGGGCAGGACCGCCAGTATAAGCCCCGGTATAAGCAAAAACCTGCCCCAGAATTTGACCTGGCTCATTTTTCCCACCCCCTTTGGATTTTTAAAGGCTGCCAAACCTCAGGCGTTTCACCCCCAAAATTTCCGTAGTTGCCTGATTTATCAGGCAGAATCGCCCCATAAATTGGGCAACTACATTTTCCCCTTTTTGACCTGGTATAAACAAGCACACTTTATTATAGACAAGTAAAATTGACTACATTAGTGTAAAAAAAGCGGCTGAAAATGTCAATACTTTAAAAGTTAAAAGGCAAAATGCAAAATGACAGAGCAAAGGTCAAAAAGTAAACTATTTTTACATTTTGAATTGTTCCGTTAGCTAACGGATTGATTTTTGATTTTTGATTTTTTACATCCTCTCCAGGGCTAAATCCACCATTCTATACTCCAGGTTCTCCTCTTCCAGCCTCCGCACCACCTCTAAAGCGGCATCATCGGTGCAGACCACCACGAACGGCTGCCCGCAGGACGCCGCCTCCACCACCGCCTCCCCGACCCCGTAGCGATAACCGGGAGCTACTCCTATGCCCTTCAGGGCGACCAGCGCCTCGTTGCCCACTGCCCCGACCAGCCTGCCCTTCCCCACCTCCTTCCTCAGCCGCCCCAGGGCAGTCTGCCCCGAGCCTCCTTCCTGCACCCCGGGCACCCGGCACACCACTATCTCCCCCGCTTTCAGCTCGAGCACCCCTTCTATCTGGGAGACGCCGACATCCCCGCCTTTTTTAGCTCCCGACGCCGCTATTCCCTTCGCCCCACGCCGCCTCAGCCGGGCGGAGGCGAACAGCAACCCTTCCTTCATATACAGCGAGACCGGCTGCCCCGGGGATAAATCATCGCCGGCGATTGCCGTGGAGACCGCTATATCGCTGACCACCTTGTTCACGAAGGAACAATAGCTCTGTAGCTGCCGCGACATCTTCAAAATCCAGTCCACTCCCTCTGTGGTCACCTTATACCTCGAGCGACCTTCCGAGGCAAGCCAGCCATCGCTTATCAGCTCCCGGACATACTCCGAGACCGCCTGTGGGGTGATGTTCAGCTTCCGGGCGATGCTCTTCTGCAATATATTCGGCTGGCTTGCCGCTATCTCCAGCAATATCTGGAACTTTGTCGCCAGGTTCTTGCTCTGCAATATCTGCGCCATACGCCCGCCATTATATCACCTCCGCCGTCCCGACAATGCTATAATATACCTGAATGCCGAAACCTCTTATGAACGGGCGGTGTATGAAAAAGACGGGACTGATTTTAATCGCCGTCTTCCTCGCTGTCGCCCTGGTGCCCGCCGGCGATAACCTGCCCACTCAGGCTGCCGGGGGACTCCAGCTACGGGAAGCGCCGCGGCTGCCCCCTCCCCGGGAGCCGCCCCCGGTAATAGACGGGCACGGGACAGGCTTCATACCCCCGCCGATGGACCTCTCCCACCTCACCGGAAAGCCGCCGCAGGGTAAGTTTATGGCTGGACCGCCGCCGGCGAGCTTCGACTGGCGTGATTACGGTAAAGTCACCTCGGTGAAGAACCAGGGCGCTTGCGGCTCCTGCTACGCCTTCGCCGCCATCGCCAACTTCGAGTCCAGGATACTGGTGGACGGCGGCGCCACTCTCCCCGACCCCAACTACTCCGAGAACAACGCCAAGGAGTGCAACTATTACAATCCCCCTTGTGCAGGTATAGGAGCGGGGGGA
>CAYHBC010000036.1:0-11994 GCA_964354775.1 uncultured Dehalococcoidales bacterium | reverse complement strand
AAAGGTCGGCGCCCATACCGCAGACATCACCGACATTATCGCCGACATTGTCAGCAATGACCGCAGCATTCCGGGGGTCGTCCTCCGGTATTCCCGCTTCCACCTTACCCACCAGGTCAGAGCCGGCATCAGCTCCCTTGGTAAAGATGCCGCCGCCTACCCTGGCGAAAAGGGCTACCAGGGAAGCCCCGGTGCCGTAGGCGGGAATTATCGCCAGGAACTGCTCCGCAGGGAGACGAGGAGGAGCCCAGACAAAATAGAGAACCGCCAGTCCGAGAATGCCAATGCTGACCACGGTCAGCCCCATAACCGCCCCACCCCGGAAGGAAACCCGCAAACCCTGGTTCAACCCTTTCTGGGCTGCGGCACAGGTCCTGCCGTTAGCCCTCAAAGCCATATTCAACCCGGCATATCCCGCACTCATAGAGCACAACGAGCCGAAAACAAACGCCACGGCAGCTCTCCAGCCCAGAACAGGAGTAACCAATCCCAGGAAACCCAGGACTATGGCTATCACCGCCACGACAATTCCCAGCGTCCGGTATTCCCGATGAATAAAGGCAAGCCCCCCTTCCCTGATGGCGGCAGAAATTTCTTTAATCCTCTCCGAGCCCTCGTCCTGCCCCAGGACATAGCGCACAAAATAGGCTACCACCCCGGCGCCAATCAGCCCCACAACCACGCATATCCAGGCTAAATCAAACATAGCTCACTTCCTTTCCACAAAAAACATCGTCTCCTTTAGCGCTGTTCTCAGACAATCCACAGGGGACAGAGCACCAAGGTTACAGTAGCTATAAGTTTGGCTACAATATGAAGCGAAGGTCCCACCGTGTCTTTTAAGGGGTCACCCACGGTATCGCCAACCACGCCGGCGGCATGTGGAAACGAACCTTTCCCCAGGATGTTTCCGGCTTCGTCTTTAAGTTGCCCATCCTCAATATACTTCTTGGCATTATCCCAGGCACCGCCACCATTGTTCATAAAGGAGGCGAGAAGAATTGCGGAGAAAGTTCCTACCATTAAGAAAGAACCAACTGCTGCGGGAGCATTAAAACCGGTTATTCTCGTATAGGTAAAGATAATACCAACGGCTACGGGTAGAAGCACTGGCAGCAAACCGGGGGCAATCATTCCCTTTAGCGCTGCCTTGGTAGTAATATCAACCGCCCTGCCATAATCCGGTCTTGAAGTTCCTGCCATGATGCCAGGGTCAGCTTTAATCTGGCGGCGCACCTCCTCAATAATCCCGCTTGCTGCCTTTCCTACTGACCTGAGCCCCCAGGCGCTGAAAAGGAAGACCATCATGATAGCCATTACAGCTCCAATCAGAATTTCAGGAATGACCAGATTTATGTTGAAAAGCTCTCCCGCCCTGCCCTGGAAAAGTAAAACTCGGTCGAAGTAAGCCTGGAAGAGGAGGAAGCCAGCAAGTCCGGCAGAGACCATGGCATATCCCTTAGTCAGAGCTTTGGTGGTGTTGCCCGTAGCATCAAGGTGGTCGGTAACTCGCCTTATCTCGCTACCGGCATGGGTAAACTCATTGATTCCATTGGCGTTGTCAGTGATAGGACCAAAGGTATCTTCAGCCAGGATGAAAGGACAGGTCATAAGCATTCCCATGGTAGCTACTGCAATGCCATAGGCGCCGCTTATCCACCAGGGAAGGTCTAATCCCGAGTGGATACCAAACCAGTAGCTGACACCAAGGGCAATAGCAATAACTAATGCCGTAGGCATAACAGTCTCAAAACCTACAGATAACCCGGTGACGATTGTAGTTGCTGGACCGGTGCGGGAAGCCTCAGCGATGCTTTTTGTTGGTTTAAATCTAGACTCAGTGTAGTACTGAGTGACATAAATTACCACCACGCTGGTTACTATACCGACAAGCCCCGCCCCCATGAGCCACAACCACCCCCCGGTAAGCGGGGCAAACATTACTTTAGAAGTGACTGCCATGGCTGCGGCACAAAGAATTAAAGCGACATAATAGCCGCGGTTCAAAGTGGTCATGGGGTTTTCTCCCTCGCTTCGGCTGTGAACCGCCAGTATGCCCAGCATGCTGGAAACGACACCAAAGGCACGAATAATGAGGGGGAAGAGAATCCAGCCGACAGCTAAAGGTAGAGCAACACCAGCCTTTACCGATAAAAGAAACAAGGAAGCCCCGATTATCATCGCACCGATATTCTCTGCTGCTGTGGATTCAAAGAGGTCAGCACCACGACCAGCACAGTCTCCAACATTGTCACCAACCTGGTCGGCGATAACTGCGGCATTCCGGGGGTCATCCTCAGGAATTCCCGCCTCTACTTTTCCCGCCAGGTCAGCACCCATATCGGCAGCTTTAGTATAAATACCACCGCCAAGCTGAGCAAAAAGAGCCACCATACTGGCGCCAAAGCCGAAGGCAACAATGAGGTGAGGAGCAATTTCAGGATGGGTAGCTCCTCCACTGGCAAAGAACATAACTGTCACCCCTACTAAGCTTAGAGTGATAATTGAAAATCCCGAAACAGCACCTCCCCGCAGTGCCACACTGATAGCCCGGCCAAGACCATGATGTGAAGCAGCAGCGCAGCGAACATTCGATTTAACGGCAATCCACATGCCGAGAATCCCCGAGAGGGAAGAACACAGCCCACCAACAAGAAAAGCCACCGCTGTTCTCCACCCCAAGCCAAAAGCTGATACCCCGAGCATTTCCAGTTCTTTAGGACTGCTCAGCTTAGCCAGTATAATCCCAATTATAGCTGCCACGAGCACCGCAGTTATGACAATTGTGGAATACTGGCGCCGAATAAAAGCCCAAGCCCCTTCGGTAATCCTCGAATGGACATCTTGCATCGCTGGTGTCCCGGGGTCGCTATGTAAAATGTACCTTATCAGGGCGATAACAAAGACTATACTGATACCACACGCTATTGGAACAACCCAGAAAATCCCGGGAATCTGTGACATCAAAAACCTCCTATGAACGCCTAGCGCAAATTTTTAATCGACCTTACCCACAAAAACAGGGAAGCAAATTTAATAAGAACCCCAAACCTGCGATTGTAAGGCAAATTTTTTGCCTGGTCAACAACCCCAACCACTTGCATTGGGAATTTTTTGTGTTATAATACTTCTTTAGCAATCTATTATAGAGAGTGCTAACTACTGTTCAACAAAGGAGGTGACATGGCAACCAAAATTAAGCCTTTAGGAGACAGGGTGGTGATTAAGCCCACCCCCAAGGAGGAGATAAGCAAAGGGGGGATTGTTTTACCGGATACCGCTAAGGAAAAGCCTCAGGATGGCAAAATCGTTGCCGTCGGTCCCGGCAGGCTGACTGAAGACGGCAAGCGCATTGATATGGAAGTGAAGGTGGGAGACAAGGTGATTTATTCCAAATACGCCGGGATAGAGGTCAAGGTTGACGACGAAGAATTAATTATCCTGCGGGAGAGCGATATTCTCGCCAAGCGAAGTCCATAACAGGAGGTGAATTAAAAAATGGCAAAGCAACTTCTTTTTGGTGAAGAAGCCCGGAAAGCACTCAAGAGCGGCGTAGATACCCTGACCAACGCCATCAGAGTAACCCTGGGACCCCGGGGGCGTCCTGTGGCGCTGGACAAGAAATTCGGTGCCCCTTCAATTCTCGACGACGGCGTTTCCATCGCCAGGGACATCGATCTGCCCAACCCCTTTGAGAACATGGGGGTCCAGCTGGTGAAAGAGGCAGCAACCAAAACTAACGACCAGTGCGGCGATGGAACCAGCACCTCCATTATCCTGGCGCATGGCATCATTGCCGAGGGCTTCAAGAACGTTGCCGCCGGCGCCGATGCCATGGCTTTGAAGCGCGGTGTGGAGAAAGGAGTGGGAGCTATTGTTGAAGAACTCAAAAAAGTAGCCATCCCCGTAGCCGGTAAAGAGCAGGTAGCCCAGGTAGCGTCTATATCAGCACGGGATGAGCATATTGGCAATTTAATTGCCGATGTGATGGAAAAGGTGGGCAAGGATGGCGTCATCACCGTCGAAGAAGGCAAGGGGCTGGAATTTGAAACCGAGTATGTTGAGGGGATGAAATTCGACCGCGGCTATATCAGCCCCTATTTCATCACCAATGCCGAGCAGATGAGGTGTGAGCTGGAAGACCCCTACATCCTCATCACCGACAAGAAAATCTCCTCCCTGAACGATATACTCCCCGCCCTGGAAAAAATAGTCCAGACCTCCAAGAACATCGTCATCATCGCTGAAGATGTGGAGGGAGAACCTCTCGCCACCCTGGTGGTCAATAAGCTGCGGGGGACTTTAAGCCCCCTGGCGGTCAAAGCACCGGGCTTCGGAGACCGGCGAAAGGAAATGCTCCAGGATATCGCCATCCTCACCGGCGGCAAGGTCATCTCTGAAGAGGTCGGTCGAAAGCTGGACTCGGTAACCGCAGAAGACCTGGGGCGGGCGCGAAGGGTTGTGGCGGATAAAGACGATACCACCATCGTTGAGGGAAAAGGGTCAACCCAGGCTATTGAAGCCCGAATCAAGCAAATCAGGTCCCAGATTGAAACGACTACCTCGGACTACGACAAGGAAAAACTCCAGGAAAGGTTAGCCAAGCTGGCTGGCGGCGTGGCGGTAATAAAGGTGGGCGCTGCCACCGAGGTGGACTTAAAAGAGCGCAAGCACCGCGTCGAGGATGCCTTATCGGCGACGCGGGCTGCGGTGGAAGAAGGCATTTTACCCGGAGGCGGCATCGCCCTGCTTAACACAATACCCATCCTGGACAAGCTCAATGTCAAGGGGGACGAAGCCACCGGCGTGGGGATACTGAGACATGCCCTGGAGGCACCCATCCGCTGTATCGCCGCCAACAGCGGAAGAGAAGGCTCGGTGGTGGTGAATAAAGTAAAGGAAAGCCCCCCAGGGACAGGCTACGACGCCCTCAAGGATGAACTGGGAGTCAATATGGTGAAGAGAGGCATCGTCGACCCCCTTAAAGTTACCCGCTCTGCCTTACAAAATGCCGCCAGCATCGCTAATATGATTTTGACCACTGAATCCCTGGTAACCGATATACCCGAAAAGGAAAAGATGCCTATGCCGCCGGGCGGATACCCGGAGTATTAAGGCTTAAAAGAGCCGCCCGGTGGGCGGCTCTTCCCTTTTTCGTCAACCTCACAGCTTGAGCAACTCCTCCAGGGGCTTTTCCTCTTTTACCGGTCCCACCACCGCCAGGTTAAGCCCGTTACCATTCAGAACCTTCCGGGCTACCTCTCTTACCTCGTCCCCGGTGACGGCATCTATTATGGAGATAACCTCGTCCATGTCCAGAATCTTCTCTCTCAACAGCTCCTGGCTGCCCAGCCACGAAACCATATCCTGACTGTCCTCAAGCCGGAGCTGCATCCTCCCCTTGGACAGTTCCTTAGCCCGGCGAAGCTCATCGGGGGTGATTCCCTCCCTCAGCCGGGCTAATTCCTCCACAATGGTCGCCACCGCAGCTTCCACCCTACTGGGGTCAACTCCGGCATAGACAACCAATGACCCTGAATCGCGGAAATGCTCCACATAGCTATGAATATCATACGCCAGCCCTTTTTTCTCCCTGACCTCGATGAACAACCGGCTGCTCATCCCCACGCCAAGCGCGGCATTCAGCAGACCGAGGGCAAAACGCTGCGGCTGAGAATAGGAAACGCCGTGAACACCAAGACAAAGATGCACCTGCTCGCTGTCCTTATGCTCCAGGCGCAATCTCGGGATATCCTGCCGGCTGTCGGTCAGATAGCCCGTCGCCACCTTTCCCGCAGTGCGGTCGCCGAATACGGACTCAATTGCGCCGACCACCTCGTCCGGCGTTATGTCACCGGCAACGCTGACCACGATATTATTGGGCAAATACCAGCGGGCAAGGTGCTTCACCATCCATTCCCTGGTTATTGCGGCTACGGTCTCCTTGCTGCCGACAATCTCGCGCCCCAGAGGCTGCTCGGGCCACAAGAGCTCATCAATGAGCATATTCACCCTCTGCTGGGGAATATCCATATTCATATTTATTTCCTCAATGATAACCTGCCGCTCCTGCTCGATGTCCCCGGCATCAAGGCGGGGATTGAGCAACAAATCGGACAATACATCCAGAGCCAGGGGAAAATGGGCACTGGCTACCTTGCACCAGAAAGCGGTCATTTCCTCACCGGTGGTAGCATTGATTATCCCCCCCACCCCTTCAATATCCTGACTTATCTCCTTGGCTGTGGGTCTCCGCCTGGTGCCTTTGAAACACATATGCTCCACAAAATGAGAAATGCCCGCCTCCTCTTCGCTTTCATAACACGAGCCTGAACCGACGAAAAAAGCAAGGCTTACCGAGCGAGTTTGAGGCATAACGCTGGTGATAACCCTCAGTCCCTCACCAAGCACGGTTTTACGGTACATTCCGCCTCAAATTATACTTTTATCCCCCATCTCCGTCAATAAAGAGAGTCGCATTGCCATAGCGGCGTTTACTGTATTACCATTATGTAAAAGACCCTCTACTAAATGATAGCAGAATTTGTCCTGGTCAGAGATTTTGCCATCATAATGGCGGTGGCAGGCGCGGTCACGCTCCTGTTCCGCTGGCTGCGTCAACCTCCCATCCTGGGATATTTAATCGCCGGGCTTATCATCAGCCCCTACACCCTCCCCATTCTGGTGGCTGAAGATATTGCCACTATCCGCTTCCTGGCTGACCTGGGGCTGGTGCTGCTCCTGTTCGGCATAGGTCTGGAGTTTAGCTGGAATAAAATGAGAGGGCTGGGGCTGACTGCCCCCATAATCGGCAGCATTGAAATATGCACCATGCTCGCCCTGGGCTATGGACTGGGACGGCTTTTTGGCTGGTCAACGCTGGACTCCATCTTCCTCGGGGCTGCCCTGTCTATAACCAGCTCAGCGATAATCATCAAGATACTCCGGGATATGGGAAGGCTGGAGCTGCTTTCCTCTAACATCATTGTCGGCGTCCTGGTGGTCGAGGACTTCATCGCCATAGCCCTCATCGCCGTGCTCTCCGGCATCGCCACCACCGGGACTGCCAGCCTCAGCAACATCGCTCTCCTGGTGCTGAGGGTGCTCATATTTGCTGGTGCTTCCCTGGGTTTCGGCGCCCTGCTGGTCCCCAGGATAATTGAGTTCACCCACCGCTTCCACTCCCGAGAAGCCCTGCTGCTCACCAGCATAAGCCTGTGTTTCATCATGGCTCTGCTTGGCAAATATCTCGGCTTATCGGTGGCTGTCGGCGCCTTTTTAATGGGCGCCCTGATTGGTGATACCCGGTATTCCCAGGAGGTAAACGAAGTGGTAGCCCCGGTGCGCGATATGTTTGCCGCGCTATTTTTCGTATCCATCGGAATGCTGGTCAACATCTTTCAATTTAAGAGCTTTGTCTTTCTCGCCCTGGCTGCTTCGGGCGTTTTCATCCTGGGCAAAATAATAAGCAATACCCTGGGGACATTTCTCTGCGGCTTCGGCGGCAGGACATCTCTGCAAGTAGGAACAAGTATGCCCCAGGCAAGCGAGTTTTCCCTCGCCATAGCCAAAGTCGGCATAGACAGCGGAGCGGTGATACCGCTGCTTTATCCCGTGGTGGCAGCAACAACCGCAATTACCTCCTTTACCACGCCGTATATCATGCGCCTGGCTGACCCCATAACAGAGCTGCTAAACCGCAGAGCTTCGGCGCCGGTTAAGAAATACCTGGCAAGCTTCTCCAACTGGCTGCGCAGTGTCCGCCGGGCTTCCGCCGGCGAGAGCACACTTGCCCGGGAAATCCAGCACTCAGGAAGAAATGCGTTCATTAACTTCCTGCTGATAATGGTTTTCATTGGCATCGGAGCAGTTGTGCTTCAATTTGTGGATGCCATCGCCGATTTTACCCACATACCCCCCAACATAGTGGGAATGCTCCTTAGCTTCCTCATCCTTATTCTCTGTGTCTTCGCCCTGATAGCCTTATGGCGACATCTCAGCCTGATGATAGACAAGACCATAAGGTATCTATTCACCAAACGCTCACCAGCCAGAGTGCGGAACCCGGCGGCACTGCGCATCATAATAAGATATAGCATCATCCTCCCCCTTTCCATTTTTCTAACCGTGTGGTCCATCCCTCTTATTATCAGCCTTTTTCACCTCGGCTCTTTCGCCCTTGCCATCATCTTTATGCTGTTCGCCACCCTGCTCTACTTCCTGTCCACCTCGGTAAGGAACATCCACCGCCAGCTGGAAACAACCTTCAGAGGCACCCTCTTCGGGCAGGAAAGGGGTAAAGAGGAGAAAGGTCAGCCGCCCGGGCAGACAGATTGACCGGGCAAATCTATGGTGTATAATTCCCCCGGACAATTTTACTGAAGGGAGGGGAAATTATGAGGGTGTCTAAAGGCTTGTATCTGGGGTCAATTATCGGCGCCCCTATTCTAGCTACTATACTTCTATTCGTAGCGGTAATGGAAATAGCAGTGTCGCCGCTGGAAGCGGGGTTGCCGGCATTTTCTCTAGCCCTGGGGATTGCCCTAGCCCTGTTCATCTATGCCGTGGTAATGGAGTGTGTGCTGCTGTATAAAGCCTGGAAGGTTATCCAGGACGGCTACGCCAGGACCTCTCCCGGCAAGGCTGTTGGCTTCCTGTTTATACCTTTTTTCCAGCTCTACTGGATTTTCCAGGCTTACTGGGGATTTGCCCGGGACTATAATGCCTATGTCGGGCGACACCACGATGTAAGCCAGGGAGGGATTTCCATTCCCTCACTTTCCCCCGGCTTATTCCTGGCTTACTGCATCCTGAGCCTGGTGGCAGGATTTTTGTCCTGGATACCAGTTTTAGGAGCCCTAGCGGTTATTATTACTCTATTCATCCTGTTCATACTGGTCATCAACTCGCTGTGCAATGCCATAAATAACCTCCCGGCACACTCCGGAATAATAAGAGCACCAGGAACAAGCTAAATTTTGCCCCCGCTAATGCGGAAGGTGGGAGAGGCAGCCTCGTCCAGCATATTGCCGGCGGAGTCGTAAATAGCGACCGCTACGGTGCAGCTAGCATCCAGGTAATCAGGAACAATCCACCGGTAGCTGCCGGTGTCAGGACAACTGCTCACCATATTTCCCGAGACCTTCCAGTTTAGAGCTTCAGCAGACAAATGTATGCCGGCATGGTCAAGACCCACCCCGGAGGAGTTCCAGGTAATATAATATTCGCTGTTTGCCGCAATTTGGGCGCCTCTTTCCGGCGTCAGCAAGAGCACCTCTCCACCGGGGGGAACAACGGTAATGTTCTGCTCCTTCATCCCCACACTATTCCGGGCCGACAGCGTATACTGGGTAAATTCTTCCATGGAGAACTTCTTCTCTCCTTCAGGGTCAACAAGCCGCTCATTTAAATACACCTTGTCCGCCCCTTTAACGCTCCAGCTAACCAAAAAGCCTCCCGTGACTAGCTCGGCGCGGAAGGACTCAATAGTGGGCGGAGGCTGGATAACAACGCTGGCATTGACCTCGCCTTTTTCGCTGGTCGCCACCAGCACATACTCCGTGCGCTCAACGGGACGCACCACTAGGGTACCGGTCACGGAATCAACCAGCTCACCGGCGACACGGATTTTAGTAGCGCCGGTTACATCCCAGGAAAGCGTATAGCCATCACTAACCGGCTCATAGGCGAAGGCAACAACGGAAGGAAAGGCGGGTCCCCGGGTATAAAGCAGGACACTGCTGGCGACAAGCACTATTGCCGCCGCTGTGGCTCCCACCATACGGGGAGAGACCGCCAGCCGGGGAAGAGCGGGAGCGCCACGCTTGGCTGCGGGGGCTCCAGGAGCAGCCGGCCTGAACTTGGAAGGAACGGGGGCGCCCGGCTTAACCCGGGGAGGGGCGGTAACAGGCGGCACAAATTTAGGGGGAACGGGAACAGGTGGCACAAATTTGGGGGGAGCGGGAGCAGGCGGCTCAAATTTAGGGGGAGCGGGAGCAGGTGGCACGACCCTGGGGGGAGCGGGAGCAGGCGGCTCAAATTTAGGGGGAGCGGGAGCAGGCGGCACGACCCTGGGGGGAGCGGGAGCAGGCGGCACGACCCTGGTAACTGCGGGGGCTTCCGGCTCAATCCCGGGAGGAGCTTCTTCTGGCTTAACCCGGGGAGGAGGAACAGCCGGCTTAACTTTGGGTCGGGTGGGCCTAGCCAGCTTAAATTTGGGAAGAGACGGAGCGCCCAGCTTGATTTTGTGAAGAACCTGATAGGTCGGTCTATAGATTACCTGCCCCTTGAGCAGCATCGTTTCCAAAGCAGACCCCGCCGCTATGATTGGCTTGACCTCCACCTGGAAAGAGTATTCCTTTACTTTCCTGAGTTCGCTAATGTCCTGCCGCAGCACCCCTTCTCTGGGCTGCACACAAAGCTCAACACTCGCCTTGCCTCCCGGAGGAACATAAACTTCCTTGGGAGTAAAGATATAAGCCAGCTCGTCACCAGGGTCGCTAGCGGTAAGACCTTCAGTGATACCAGCTTTACTCTGATTGCTTAGAGCGATGGCATATATTCCAATGCGCCCGACAACGCTCTTAAGAGACATCTCGGCGCTCAAGCCGGCGAAGGTATATACCATCAGCGACGCTTCAACAATGGTGGACACCATCGTATCCACCATAGAGCTAACCTTGACCCTGAAGGGATAGCTGCCCGCCTTAACATCAGCGGCTTTGGGAGGATGAATGATTACCCTTATCCTGCCTTCATCGCCGGGAGAGAGCAGGACGTCAGCCGCAGAGAAGTCATACCAGGCAGCATCAAGACCTTCTACGGCAAGGGAAAACTGGTCTACCAGCTTGGTGCTATTACGAATGGTGACGATAAGCTCGGTAAACTCCCCAATCCTGGCCTTCAGGCTGGTTGAGGAGAGAGCCACCCCGATTCGGTCAAACGCCTCAACTTCCCTCACCGGAGGAGTATCCCAGAGCTTGGGGTGATAGAGCATATGACCGTTAAGCACCACGGCTTGAGCGGAAGACTCGCCTTCCCCGCTCGGCTTGACCAGTACCTGAAAGTAATACTCTTTGTCGGCTTTGACCACAGCCCAGTCTTTAGGCAGCACGTAAAGCCGGGTGATGACATCGACTCCCGCGGGAAGGCGAAACTCCTCAGCATCGAAGGAAAAGTCAAGCTCGTCTGCAGGGTCAGTAGCCTCAAGCCTCCCGACAATATCCTTTTTGCTTTCATTGTGCAGGGTGATGATGTATGTTCCACCGCGTCCCACTGCCGGTGCGGAAGACATCTCGGCGCTAAAGCCGGCAAAGGTGTATACCAGCAGCGAGGCGTCCACAGCAGCATACACCGCAGCGTCAACCATTGAGCTGACCTTGACTTTGAAGGGATAGCTGCCCCCTCTAGCCCGGGCAGATTTCGAGGGATGAACAATTACCCTTACCTGACCTTCATGAGCCGGGGGCAAAAGCACATCGGTTGCCGACAGGTCATACCAGGAAGGCTCAAGACCCTCTATTTTAATGGCAAACTCATCTACAAACTGACCCTTATTGCGAACCGTGATTATAAGCGTGGTGAATTCACCAACATTTACCTTCAAGCTCGGCGCAGAAAGGATTATCTCGATTTTGTCCGACATCTCAAATCCTCCACCCCTTTTTGTTATGATAACATAAAAAGCACTAATTTTCCTATGCCTCCCTGGCTAACCAATTCATCTTTGCTTTTCGGCAGCCGACACCACCTTCCTGTCATTGCGAGAAGCGATAGCGACGAAGCAATCCGTTGGCTAACGGATTGCCACGCCCGTCAGTCGACGGGCTCGCAATGACATAGAGGAGCCCTCACCTCGTTGACTTGCCCGCCGAAGGCAGGTAACATTCTATCGCTAAATTGAACGACAAGACTTTGCCCGAACTTCCCCTTTTCCCGCTTAGTGCTGCGGTGAATAACCAGGGGCATCTCAGCCTCGGCGGCTGCGACACCACC
>CAYHBC010000035.1:0-12037 GCA_964354775.1 uncultured Dehalococcoidales bacterium | reverse complement strand
ACGGTTGACGTGGCTATATTTGAGAGCGAACCGGGAAGCGAAGTCTGGGTAAGCAGCGAGGTCCCCTTTGGCATAGTGAAGGTAATAGCTTCAGGAACTGTGATAATGTCCCTTAACAATTTCGGCACCAGCGGAGCAGCTTCAGATATATCAAAGGCAGAAAGGGATAACTGCCTTGAGATAGGCGGCTACTAATCCCTGCTGAGCTTTGGGGCATCCGGCAAGCCCCCGGCGAACAGCCAGCCCTCCCTGATGCATGACCACAGGGAGAGCGGAGCGACACGGTGGCTCTGGGGGGTAAGTCCCAGCCGGGCGAGAAAAACGTTAAGGCGTTCCATCATCATCTCCCTGTCGGCACAGAAAAAGAGGTGGCTCTGGCAGTGGCAATCGCTGGAGCCAACGCCGGGGATATGAGTTAGCTCCCGGCTCAGGGCAGGGGAGAGGAGACATTCCAGGCTTTCCTCAGTCTCGCAGGTGATTACCTCCTGAATTTCCGCCTTCTCCGCCAGATAATCAATGTGCCACCGCCTCTTTTTACCCTTTCCTGAACGTCGACCACCCGATGCCGAGCCGCAGTAAACGTAGAAGCCCCGGGGAAAGTAGCCCCGCCCCAGACTGCCGACAGCGATTTCCTGTCCTTTCCCAAGCTCAAGGACCAGGATATAGCCGGCTTTCATGACCGCTCCCGGAGAAAATTATCAATAAAAGCCCTCAGAATATCCGAGTCATAGCGCTCAATATCGCCTTCGTCGCAGAGCTGCGCCAGCTCAGGGTCAAGGGGGATTTGCGCCAGCAGAGGCGTCCCCGACGCCTTTGCCATTTCCTCTCCGCCGCTCTTACCAAAAAGCTCCAGCTTTTTGCCGCTATCGGGCAAAACGAGATAGCTCATATTCTCCACCACGCCCAGGATAGGGACATTCATCTTCCGGGTCATCTTAATCGCCTTCCTCACCACCATCGCCGCCAGCTCCTGAGGGCTGAACACGATAACCACGCTGGACAGGGGCAACGTCTGCATCACCGTTAACGGGGCATCGGCGGTGCCCGGGGGCAGGTCAACGATAAGGTAATCCAGCCTGCCCCACAACACCTCCTCCCAGAACTGGGTAATCGCCCGGGAGATGAGGGGACCCCGCCAGATAACGGCGTCGTCCTCCTGGGGCAGCATGAGGTTGATGGACATAACCTCAATACCCGAGCGGGAGAGGACAGGCAAAATTCCGCTTTCCGAGCCTGAAGGACGAGCACCACCCAACCCCAACATCCGGGGAATGCTGGGACCGGTTATATCAGCGTCAAGTATCCCCACCCCCTCCCCCCGGCGGGCAAGCCCCACTCCGAGAAGCGCGGCTACCAGCGACTTGCCCACTCCTCCCTTGCCACTCATCACCGCAACGATGTAACCGATGTCGTTGACCTCTTTGGGCTTGACCTCGGTGAAGTCAACAGCTACCCCACCCACCCCGGGAAGCTCCGTAAGTACCTCTCTGACCCTGCCGGCGATGAAGTCCCGGGCATCAGGAGCCAGGGCTGTTGAAGCTATGACGATGCGCACATCCTTACCGGAGAGGGCAATCTCCCGGACCAGGTTCATTTTGAGAAGGCTGCGTCCCACTCCGGGGACAGGCACATCCTCCAGAGCTTGCTTTACCTCTTCTTCAGTCACCAATTTCCTGTTCCTCCCTGGTATAACTTCGCTCTCCGAAGAGCATTGTCCCCAGCCTCACCATATTGGCGCCCTCCTCCAGGGCAACTCTATAGGAGTTGGTCATCCCCATGGAGAGATAGCTCATTTCCACGCCGGGCAGGCGAAGCGCCTTTATCTTATCAAATATCTCCCTCGTCTTGATGAAATAAGGTCGGGAGTCCTCGGGATTTCCGAAGCGGGGTCCCAGGGTCATCAATCCCATCACCTTTATGTTCCTGAGGCTGGAGAGCTCCCGGATTAACCGCTCGGCATCCCGGGGAAGCACGCCCGCCTTCTGCGCCTCACCGCCGCTATTTATCTCCACCAGCACCGGCATTACCCTGCCAATCTGCTCACACCTTTTATCTATCTCCTGCGCCAGCTCAATAGAATCAACGGTCTCGATTACATCAAAGAGCTTGACCGCCTTCTTCACCTTGTTTTTCTGAAGGCGCCCGATAAAGTGCCACTTCACCTTATTTCCCACCACCCCGTCCGTTAGCCAACGGACCCTCTCCGCTTCCTGGACATAATTTTCCCCGACGATTTTCACTCCCGCCTCCACCGCCTCCAGCACCTCTTGAGGCGACCTCCCTTTCGCCGCCGCCACCAGCTCCACCCCCGGGGGGAGCTCGCTCAGCAGACGGGCGACATTCTGCTTAATGCTCATATCCCCAGTAACCACATTTGCGGGTCAATAATAGCACAGGGACGGGGCTATTCAATGTCAAACTGGCTTTATCCCGCCCCAAGATGGTAAAATAACCCCGATGGAAATTACCTGGCTGGGACACTCCTGCTTTGTCCTCAAGGGAAAGGAGAAGACCATTATCACCGACCCTTACCGCCCCGAGCTAGGCTACTCGCTGGGACAGCCTGAGGCAGACATAGTAACGGTGAGCCACTTCCATCCCGGTCACGGCTACATTGAGGGCCTTGCCGACAGCCCCAGGCAGGTCAGGGGTCCCGGGGAGTATGAAATAGGGAATGTATTTATCACCGGGCTTTCCACCTACCACGATAGCACCAAGGGCAGCGCCAGGGGTAAAAACACCATCTACCTTATGGAGACGGAAGGGCTAACTTTATGTCACCTTGGAGACCTGGGGCACCCCCTGACGGCATCGTTGCTCGAGGAGCTGGGCAACTGCCACATCCTCTTTCTGCCCGTCGGTGAGGTATCCACCATATCGCTGGACATCGCCGGAGAGATAGTAAAGCAGCTCACCCCCCGCATCGTCATCCCGATGCACTACAAGACCGCACAGGTAGCTAAAGAGCTCCAGGGAGTGGACAAATTCCTGGGCAAGATGGATGCCCGTAACATCGAGCCCAAGACGAAGCTCTCGGTCACGCGCTCTTCCCTGCCCGACGATTTACAAATCGTGGTCTTGGAGCTAAACCAGACTACTTGAGGCTAAACTGCTTCCCCTCTTACACCCAGCCTCTCAGCTTCATAGCTTCAGCAACACGAGTCACCGCAACAAGATAGGCAGCTACCCTCATATTAACCTTGCGCTTCAGGGACTCCGCCAGGACATCCTGAAACGCCCGGCTCATTTTTTTACCCAGCTTCTGGTGAACTTCCTCCTCCTCCCAGTAGTGGTTGTACATATTCTGAACCCACTCAAAATAGGAAACGGTGACCCCTCCAGCGTTACATAAGAAGTCGGGAATTACAAACACACTATTATCATACAGTATCGCATCCGCTTCGGGCGTGGTGGGACCGTTAGCCAGTTCAGCCACTATTTTAGCCTTGATTTTAGAGGCATTCACCCTGGTAATGCTGTTTTCCAGTGCCGAGGGACACAATATGTCAACGCCCAGTTCCAGCAACTCCTCGTTGCTGACATTTTCCGCCTGGGGATAGTTTACTACCGAGCTGGTTTCCAATTTATGCTGCAGGACTTTACCCGGGGCTAACCCCTGTTTATTATAGATGCCGCCTCTGGAATCGCTGACCGCCACAATCTTAGAACCCTGAATGTCCTTTATCAGCGTAGCGATATTAGAGCCGGCATTACCATAGCCTTGAATAGCTACCGTGGCGGTAGATAAATCAATGTTCAAGTGCCGGGCTGCCTCCACAATGGTATATAGTGCACCACGAGCGGTAGCATCTCCGCGACCCGCCGAGCCGCCCAGAGCTAAGGGCTTCCCGGTGATTACCGCCGGACTGTGGTAACCCTTCAGCTTGGAATATTCGTCCATCATCCATGCCATTACCTGGGGAGTGGTATATACATCCGGTGCCGGTATATCCCTATCAGGACCGATGAATCCCCATATTGCATCTATATAGCCCCGGCTCAACTTTTCCACTTCACCGTTTGACATCTCCTTGGGATTGCAAATAACGCCTCCCTTACCACCGCCGAAGGGAATGTCCACCACGGCGCATTTCCAGGTCATCCAGGCAGCCAGCGCCCTGACGGTATCTATTGTTTCTCCAGGATGGAACCTGATGCCTCCTTTGCACGGACCACGGGCATTATTGTATTGAACCCTGAACCCCTTGAAAATGTTAACCTCACCATTATCCATTGTTACCGGAATAGAGACATGCAACTCCTTCATGGGTTCTCTAAGAACGGCATGAATACCCGGCTCTAAACGCAGCATCTCTGCCGCGGTATCCAGCTGTGCCTGGGCGATTTGAAAGGGATTTAATGTCTCTTTAGCCATTCTTCTCCTTTCCTGGAAACCATTATATTCTTACCGCTATCCCCTTTTCCATAAGGTATCTTTTTGCCTGGGGGATAGATATTTCCCCGAAATGGAAGATGGAGGCAGCTAAGACCGCCGCGGCTTTGCCGATGGTCACCGCCTGGTAAAGGTGCTCCAGCTTTCCCGCTCCCCCCGAGGCGGTAACCGGTATGCCCACCGCCTCAGCCACCGCCCGGGTCATCTCCAGGTCATAGCCCTCTTTGGTGCCGTCAGCGTCCTTGCTGGTAAGCAGAATCTCACCCGCCCCCAGCTCCTCCACCTTTTTAGCCCAGCCGACAAGCTCAATGCCGGTGGCTTCGCCCCCGCCCCTTATAACCACCTCCAGCCGGGGCAGACCGCTCCCCGGGGGATTTTTCCTGCCGTCAATAGCGATGACCAGCTTTTCCTTGCCGAATTTGCGTGATGCTTGGGTTATGAGACGGGGATTTTTCACCGCGGCGGTGTTTATGGAGACCTTGTCCACGCCGAGGGCAAAGAGGGCTTTCATATCGGCGATATTCCTGATTCCGCCTCCAACGGCAAAGGGAACAGTCGCTTTTTCCGCCACCTTCCTGACCCATTCCAGCCTCGTCCCCCGGTTCTCCACGGTAGCGGCGATATCAAGGAAGACCAGCTCATCAGCACCTTCCCGGCAGTAAGCCTCAGCCGCCTCCACGGGGTCACGGGCGTCCCTCAAGTTCACGAAGTTTATCCCCTTGACCACCCTCCCGTCCTTCACATCCAGGCAGGGTATAATTTTCACCTCGTTCATGCCTTAACGATACCCAAAGAACTGAGAAAATTCAACCGTCAACACCCGGGGTTATATCCCGCTTCGTGTGCCTGCCGGTCAAGGTCAAGGGTGATAATGCGCTCCAGTGGAAAGAGCACCTCTCCGCCGGCACGGCGGAGGTCAACCGCCTTGAGGTAAGTCCGGCACCGCTCACAGACATACAGCCGGTATAGCTCCTTTTCATTGGTGAAATACGACAGGGAGTCCTGGTCTTGATTGCCGCAAAAAGGGCACTCAAGGCGGAGAAAAAGCCACTCAGCGTCACAGCGGGAGCATATCAGCCACCGGGCGCCCGCCTCTTTCTCCAGGAAGGCAAAATCAGGCTTCCCGCCGCAAACAGGACAGGTCTTCTGGCGCCACGAACCCTGGTCCACCAGAGGCAATAGCTGCTCGGAATACCTCACCAGTATGGGGTGAAAAGCAGCCTTGAGGCAAAGGAAGAGCATCTCCCGGCTAATACCTGTTTCCCGGTCAAACTCTGCCAGCGGAGAATAGCGATACCAGGCACTGGCTATCTTTTTTATCCGGGACGGCGGGGGGCTCTTCAGCGGGGAAGCGGGAAATTGCTGGCTAACTATGCTCTGTGCTGCGGAGAACAGCTCCTGGAACAACGCCTCGCCGGGAAATACATCCTTAAACTTGAGGACGAAATTGGACTTCTCAAAGCGGCTGGCTGCCCCGCGAATGTGCTCATTCAATACCGGCAGATAGGAATCTTTCACCCTGAGTCCGAGCAATTTCCGGTGAAGCTCTATATAGCCTGTTTGCTCCCACTGCCCTAACTGCTCTACTGTCCGGCTATCTGCCTCTGCGGTCACTTTCTACTGCTGCTTGGAAATTTCCTCGTACCACTTACCATAGTGACTCTTAGCGTATCCGTGGGATACCTTGCCGGTTATCATCGAGCGAAGGGACTCGCTCATCCGGGGATGCAGCGCTCCCAGGACAGCGTGCACAATGAGCATACTGGTGCCGAAAATGAAGGCAAGAGCGTGGATGAAAAGATTCCACTGGAAAACGCCCTGGCTTACCGAGCCCCGACCAAAGGTCAGGACTGCCCCGGTAATAAAGAATATTGCCCCGCAAACGACGGCGGTGAGCTGCCACAGCCTCTGCCCGGGGTTTATATGACCCTGGGGCGGCATCCGGCTCTCATCACCCCCGGTGTAGTAATCAACCGCGGCTTTTATCCAGGCAACGGTGTCTTTCCATGACCAGGCAAAGGCTTCCTTCAAAAACGACTTGCACTCCCGGGGATAGGTTATCAGGTAGAGCGCCAGGACAACTCCAAAGGCGTAAGCGCAGAGCCGGTGGATGATGCGCGTCCAGCCATGGGCGGCAATCGTCCCCCAACCAGGCACGAATAATATCAACCCGGTCAATCCCAGCAGTACTACCAGCCCGGCTACCACCCAGTGAAGCGTTCTTGCCTGGAGGCTAAATCGCCTGACCCCGGGTCTTCCCGGGTCATCAAACAGGGCATCATTAATAAGGGTGGCAATCATATCCCCGATGGGCTCAAAGATGGAAGCCCAAAAACCTCTTTCCTTCTCCGCCTTTTCAGTCTTTTCAGCCTTCTCCATCTCCGTTCTTCCTCCTCTCAATCATTCTCGCCCGGGCAAGCATTGCTGCGCCGAGCATTCCGGCGCCGGCGAGGACAGCGAGGGCAACCCCGGTCCACTCTCCGATATTCAGCGCGGTGGCGGCGGCAGGCATCTCGGGGGCGGGGGGAAGGTCGTAGACCTCGGGGCGCTCATCAAGCACATAAAGCATATGCAGACCTCCCAGCTCGTTCACGCCATAGAGGCTGGCATCAGGGTGGGTCTCCTTGAGGAGCTGGACTCTCCGTTCCCCTTCCGCCACCAGGTCCTCCCACTCGCCGAATTTTATCGCCCCGGTGAGGCATACCTTGGCGCAGGCAGGCTCCCGACCGTTGCTGACCCGGTCAAAGCAAAAGTCGCATTTGCCTCCCATCAGCCCCGTGCCCAGCAGTTTACTGGACTCCCGATCCATCCGGGGAATATTAAAGGGGCAAAATTCAACACAGTAGTTACAGCCGCTGCACTTATGCCTCTCATAGACCACGAAGCCCAGAGTGGGATGACGCTTAAGCGCGCCGGTGGGGCAGACCTTAACACACGCCGCATCGGTGCAGTGCAAGCACTGATGCTTCCGGAAAAGCCATCTCAATGTGCCGTTGCCGCCATATTCTTTAAAGATAATCTTCGTCCAGGTATCGGCAGAAAGGTCGGGGGGATTTTCGTATGTGCCCCGGTTGGTGGTCGTCTCGGCGGGAAGGTCATGCCACTGCTTGCACGCCACCTGGCAGGCACGGCAGCCAATGCACCGGGTAACATCGTTAAGCATCGCCTTAGCCACAGCTTTTTACCTCATTTCGCCCTTATGTTGCACAGGAACGCCTTGTATTCCGGTATGGTGGTATTGGCATCGCCGATATTGGGGGTGAGCACATTGGCGCTGTCCCCCGTGGACAGCCCCATATAGCCCCAGTGCCACGGCATGCCAATCTGGTGAATCTTTTTGCCGTTAATGGTATAGGGAGCAAAGCGCGGGGTGACCACCGCCACCGCTTCTAGCCTGCCCCGTGCCGATTCCACAATGACCTTTGCCCCGTTTCTGATGCCCCTTTCCGCCGCCAGCTCCTCGCTCAACTCGACAAACATCTCGGGCATAAGCTCCACCAGCCAGGGCAGGTTGCGGGTCATCTGCCCCGCCTGCCAGTGCTCGCTCACCCGGTAAGTGGTAGCTATAATGGGATATTCGCTGACATCGCCCTTGACCAGCGACGCCCAGATAGTAATCGCCGGGTCGCACTGGGTGGACGAGAGGAGGTTCGCCACCGGGCTCTCCCAGGGCTCGTAGTGCTCGGGGAGGGGTCCGTCCTTGAGAGCCTCGCCGGGGGCAAAGAGGTGCCCCCTTCCCTCAGAGGTCATTATGAAGGGAAGCCGGCTCCCTTCCTGGGAGAGAGGAGGCCAGCCGCCGTCGGGAACATCGCCTTCCCAGCTACCGAGCAGGGGATGCCATCTGACCACGGCTTTATCGGGGTTGAACGGGTTCCCGTCTAAATCAACCGAAGCCCGGTTATACAGGATGCGGCGATTTAACGGCCAGCACCAGGCCCAGTTGGGGAAAAGCCCAATCTTAGCCTGGGCTGGCGTCTGCGTTGAGTCCCGCCGCGCCGCCATATTACCTCCCTCGGTGTAGCTGCCACAGTAAATCCAGCTGCCCGATGAGGTCGTGCCGTCGGACTTCAGCTTGGTAAAGCTGGGCAAAAGCAGACCGGTCTCCAGGTCATAGCCGTTAATTTCCTTAGCCACCTTGTGGACATCAGGCTCGTCCCCGTAATCCCAGGTAAGGTTCAAGATGGGGTCGGGATAGGCACCGCCCTCGCTGCGATACAGCTCCTTCAGCTTCTTAGCAATCCGGGTAACAATCCAGAGGTCGCTCCTGGCTATTTCGGGACTGTTACAGCAGGCGTAGCGCCACTGCAACCACCGGCCGCTGTTGGAGATGCTGCCCTCCCGCTCCATCGAAGCCTTGGCAGGCAGGAGGAAGACCTCGGTGTTTATCTGCGACGGGTCAACCCCGGGTCTCTTCCAGTGGGCTGCCGTTTCCGACTCCCACAGCTCGCTCACCACCAGCCAGTCAAGCCGGTCCAGACCAATACGCTCCAGATTGGAGTTAGGCCCGGAGACGGCGGTGTTGTGCGCCGGGGTTATAAGCCCTTTTATCTCGCCGTTATAGATTGCCTCCGCCATAGCGATATGGGAATGGTCACCCTCGCCCTTGGGCAGGTATTCATAGGCAAAGTCATTGGAAACGGTAGCGGCATCCCCATACCATGCCTTGAGCAGGCTGACGATGTATTTATCATAGTTCTGCCACCAGTTGGCGCTCAAGGGGTCGTTGCTCGTCGGTGTGTAGTGCGTAAGATACGCTTCCAGGTTAACATCGCCGGGCTGAGGAGTCTTGAGGTAGCCGGGAAGTATGTGATAAAGGACGCCGTGGTCGGTCGCGCCCTGGACATTGGACTGTCCCCGGGCAGCGTTAATTCCACCGCCGGCAATGCCAATGTTGCCCAGCAGCAACTGCAGTATGGCATAAGAGCGAATAATCTGGACGGCATTGGTATGCTGGGTAGTGCCCATGGCATAGAGGATGGTGGCACACTTATCAGGCCTGCCGGTAGCGGCATAGGTCTGGCACACCTTCAGGTAGACATCCCGGTCGGTCCCGGTGATTTTACATACGGTATCGGCATCGTAGCGGTCAAAATGCTTCTTCAATAGCTGGAAAACGCAATTGGGGTCTTTAAGCGAAGGGTCTCGCTTGGGAATGCCGTTATCGTCCAGCTGGTAGACCCATTTTGACCTGTCGTAAGCCCGCTTATCGGCATCATAGCCGGAGAAAAGCCCGTCCAGCTCCACCGGTCCCTTGAAGGCGGGATCCACGAGCAGGGCGGAATCGGTATACTCGGTGATGTAGGTCATATTGTAATTCTCAGGATGGCTCTCAATGTCGGCGATTACATATCTAATCATGCCGCCGATGAAGGCAACATCGGTGCCCGACCTCATCCGGGCATAGATGTCCGCCTTAGAGGAGGTGCGGGTAAAGCGGGGGTCAATGCTGATGAGCGTTGCCCCGTCCTCCATTGCCTTCTCTACCCATTTGAAGGCGAGGGGGTGGTTTTCGGCAGCGTTGCTGCCGATTATCATTATGCAATCGCTGTTTTTAATATCAATCCAGTGACTGGTCATCGCCCCCCGTCCGAACGACGCCGCCAGGGCAGGCACGGAGGGGGAATGACACAGCCGGGCGCAGTGCTCCAGATAGGTTATCCCCAGAGAGCGGGCGAGCTTGGTGAACAGGTAGGCTTCCTCGTTATTGACCGAGGCGCTGCCGTCCCAGCCGATGGCTTCGGTCCGGTTGACGACGCGCCCCTCGCCATCCGTAGCAGTCCAGTTCTCGTCGCGGGTCTTCTTGATATTCCGGGCGATTTTGTCTATCGCCCAGTCCCAGGTCACCTCCTCCCAGTCGGAAGCCCGGGGACTCCGATAGAGCACCCGGTCAAGGCGGCGAGGATTATTGGTTATCTGGATAATCGCCGCTCCCTTGCTGCACAGCGACCCCTGGTTGATGGGGTGGTCGGGGTCTCCCTCAATGTTTACCGCTTTCCCCTCCTCGTCGGAGGCTACGATGGCGCTGCAACCCACGGCGCAATAGCAGCAGATAGTGGTCTTTTCGCCAATTTTTTTCCTCAGGGGAATGTCTATGGGAGCTGCTTCAAGAAACGACTGAGAGCCCAATACGCTCACGAAGGCAGCCCCGGCGGTGGTCCCCCCGCAAAGCTTCAGAAAGTCTCTTCGGGTTAGCTCCATTGTCCTCTATAATTAACACAGCATATTACCATTATTTAGCCCTTTTTGTCCACCCCCCCGGGAGCAGAGGCGATGTAGTCCCCGCTCCTGCCCCCGCTCTTTCTCACCAGGCGAATTTTCTCGATGGTCATCGCCTTATCCACCGCCTTGCACATATCGTAGATGGTCAGCGCCGCCGCTGTCACCGCCACCAGGGCTTCCATCTCAAATCCCGTCTTCCCCACGCCCCTGACGGTGGCGGTAATGTCCACAAAACCGCCCCTGAGGGGGATACGGAACTCAATGGCAATACTGGTGAGCAGCAGGGGGTGGCACAGCGGTATAAGGCGGGGAGTTTCCTTCGCCGCCATTATCCCCGCAGTCTCCGCCACCGCCAGCACATCCCCCTTGGCGAGCCTGCCCTGGCGGATTAGCCCCACAGTGGCGGGCTTCATCTTCACCCTGCCCCCGGCTACCGCCTCGCGCTTCGTCTCCTTCTTCCCGGTGACATCTATCATGCGGACATATTCTACTGGCTTTACCATCGTCAACCTCCTTCTTTTTTATCCTCCGGTCTGGGACATCCTTCGTTTCACCGAAATAGCCTCGCCGGCGGCGAGGCGGTGCCGCTCCGGCTTGGCGGCGACTGCCTTCAAAATCAGCCGCTTTATTTCCTGCTCCAGCCCGTCAGCCGGCGGACGGCGCAGCGTCCTTTTTAAGTCAACTCCCTCATCCGAGACAAGACAGGGACATAGCTGCCCCACCGAGGTAAGCCGGATACGGTTGCAGCGGGAGCAGAAAGGCTCGCTGAGGGGGCTGATAAAGCCTATAGTGCCTCTTGCCCGGGGCAGACGGTAATATTCCGCCGGTCCGCTGCCGGTGATGGCTGAAGACGGCTCAAGCCGAGGGGGCAAAATGCGCTGCTTCAGCTCCGCCGAGGGCACAAAACCGGCAACGCCGCCAAAAGGCATAACCTCAATAAAGCGGACATTCCATCCCTCGCGGTAAGTCCTGGCGGCGAAGTCCATCACCTCGTCATCGTTTATGCCCCTCATAACCACCATATTTATCTTGACCGGCTGAAGGTCGGCGTTCATCGCCGCCTCAATGCCGTCAAGGACATCGCTCAGCTCCCCGCAGCGGGTTATCTCCCGAAACCGGTCTTTTTTAAGCGTATCCAGGCTTATGTTGACCCGCCGCAGCCCTGCCCGCTGGAGCTCCCCGGCGTATTCCCGGAGAAGCGTCCCGTTGGTGGTCAGGGATAGGTCCTTAATCCCCTTTATTTGAGCAAGCATCCCAACGAGCCGGGGCAGGTCCGCCCTGACCAGCGGCTCACCCCCGGTAATCCTCACCCGGTCGACCCCCAGCCCGGCGGCTGCCCCGACAACGGCACAGATTTCCTCGTAAGAGAGTATCTCGCTATGGGGCACCGCCACAACACCCTCAAGAGGCATACAGTAGATGCAC
>CAYHBC010000034.1:6655-12292 GCA_964354775.1 uncultured Dehalococcoidales bacterium | reverse complement strand
AAATAAAGAAGAGCGGCGCGGGGCTGACCCTGGAGCTGGAGCTCACCCCCGATATATTGAGCGAGGTCAAGGGAAATTTCGTCCGGGTAGGCTTTGCCGCTGAGAGCGAAAAGCTGGTGGCGAACGCCAGAAAGAAGCTGAAGCAGAAAAGCCTCGACCTCATCGTGGCTAACGACATCACCACTCCCGGCAGCGGCTTCGGCGTGGATACCAACCGGGTAACCATAGTTGATAGAGAGGGCAAGGTTGATAGCCTTCCCCTGCTCTCCAAGCGGGAGGTAGCCGATAGGGTCCTGGATAGGGTGGTGGGGAGGCTGGGAGGGAATAGGAATATGAAAGTGAAGGCAAACGTGATGGCGCTCTCCAGTAGTTTTACAGTGGAATTGCAGCCTTCATATATCAAGTATCGTTATATTCACCTGAAGCATGCTCCCCCAGGCTTCAAAGCTGGCTTACCGACCTCCCTGACAAAGGTGAGGTTAAAGACGGCAGATATTGGCGACGGTTTAACTGTCTTCTTTCCTAGTGGCAAACGTGGGGGACCTGGATTTAGGAGTTGGCATTTGCCTAAATGGTTCAGGGCTCATCCTGAACTTAAACCCCGGGACAGAGTTCGTATTACAGTCGTTAAGCCAACGAAGGAATATCGCCTTGAAATAGTGAAGTGAGGTTTTGTTAACCCATCCCCCTGACCCCCTTCCCTTAGGAAGGGAAGGGGGAATGTAAATAAGAGAGGAGGCAAAGCCCCCTCCCTAAAACCTCTCCCTGTGGAGAAGCGGGAATAGTGGGCAAGAAGGCCGAGAGAGGGAACAAAGGATGCGAGACAGATTGAGCACCAAGGAGAAAAACGAACTACGTAATCAACTTTATGAGAGGGATGGAAGACATTGTCATTATTGCAGGATAAAAGAAAAAGACTTTACCGAATTATGGGGGAAATATTTTTATGGTGGCATCAAAAGAGGACGCATATTAGAAATAGACCGTATAGACAATGATAAAGGATATGATGTGACAAACTGTGTTTTGGCTTGTGCTCTTTGTAATATGGCTAAGAGCGATAAATTTACCAAAGAAGAGTTCAAGAGAGTGGGTAAAGTTATAGAACAAATATGGCAGGGGAGGCGAAGCCTCTCTTAAAGAAACCTGAAGGAGGGCAAGGCAAATGGGAACTAAAGGCAGAAAGAACGTCAAGAAGCCCAAGAAGGAAAAGCTGGAAAAGATGAAGGCAAAGACGAAATAAAGAGTTAAAGAGAGGCGAAGCCTCTCTTTAACTCTTCTCCCCCTCTCCTTCTCAAGGAGAGGGGGATTAAGGGGGTGAGGTTAAATAACCCTGTCATTGCGAGCCCTTCGCTTTGCAAAGGATAAACTCCGCGAGGCAATCCGTTAGCTAACGGACTCCTCGCAATGACGGGTAAGATGCTGGAAAGGTAGTTATGGCACAAGCACCTAAAAGCGAAATTCCCCGGGCTTACGAGCCGGGCAAGATAGAGCAGAATTGGTATTCCCTCTGGCTGGAGCGGGGCTACTTTACCCCCAGGATAGAGCCGGGGAAGAAGCCTTTCGTCATCATCATGCCCCCGCCCAATGTCACCGGCGAGCTACACCTGGGGCATGCCCTTACCGCCACGCTGGAGGATGTTATGGTTCGCTGGCACCGGATGAAGGGGGAGCCGACCCTGTGGCTGCCGGGGACTGACCACGCCGGTATTGCCACGCAGGTGATTGTGGAGCAGCAGCTTGAGAAAAAGTCGCTGACCCGGAAGGAGATAGGTCGGGAGAAGTTCCTCCAGGAAGCCTGGGAGTGGGCCAACAACAGCCGGCGGAACATCAACCTCCAGCACCAGATGCTCGGGGCTTCCTGCGACTGGAGCCGGGAGCGCTTTACTCTGGATGAAGGTCCCACGAGGGCGGTCTATACCTCCTTCGTCAACCTGTATAACCAGGGGCTGATTTACCGCGGGGAGCGGATTATAAACTGGTGCCCCCGGTGCCAGACCGCTCTTTCCGACCTTGAGGCGGAACACCGGGAGATTGAGGGGCACCTTTATTATATGCGCTATCCCCTGGCGGAGGGGAGCGGTTTTATCACCGTGGCGACCACCCGTCCCGAGACTTTCTTCGGCGATACCGCCGTGGCGGTGAACCCCGAAGACGAGCGATACCGGGGGCTGGTGGGCAAGAAGGTAGTCCTTCCCATTATTAATAAGCCAATTCCCGTCATCGCCGATGACGCCGTGGACCGGGACTTCGGCACCGGAGCGCTGAAGATAACCCCGGCGCACGACCCCACGGACTTTGAGGTGGGACAGAGGCATAATCTGCCCCTGGTGGACATTATGAACCCCGACGCTACCCTGAATGAGAATGCCGGTCCTTACGCTGGCGAGGAGAGATTTGCCTGCAGGGAGAAGGTGGTGAACGATTTTAAGGGTAGAGGCTTGCTGGAGAAAATCGAGCCTTATCTTCACTCGGTAGGGCACTGCATTCGCTGCCGCACCATGGTTGAGCCCCGGGTCAGCCTCCAGTGGTTCGTCCGCGCCCGGCCTCTGGCGGAGAAGGCGATGGAGGCGGTCAGGAAAGGTGACATAACCATAATGCCCCAGCGGTTCGGCAAGGTATATTTCGAGTGGATGGAGAACATCAGGGACTGGTGTATCAGCCGGCAGTTGTGGTGGGGACACCGCATCCCGGTGTGGTATTGCTCCGAGTGCCGAGAGCTGACCGTTTCCGTGGCTCCCCCCTCCCGGTGTTCGCACTGCAGCTCAAGCCGGATTACCCGCGACCCCGATGTCCTGGATACCTGGTTCAGCTCGGCGCTGTGGACTCATTCCACGCTGGGCTGGCCCGACGATACCGAGGACCTCCGCTATTTTTATCCCGGCTCGGTGATGGAGACCGGCTATGACATACTTTTCTTCTGGGTAGCCCGGATGATTATGATGGGGCTGGGAAATACCGGGAAAATACCCTTCCGCACCGTCTATCTCCACGGGCTGATTAGAGATGAGCACGGCGAAAAGATGAGCAAGCTGCGGGGGAATGTCATCAACCCTGCCCGGGCAATTAATGAATATGGTGTTGACGCTCTACGCTTTGCCCTTGCCAGCTACAGCACGCCGGGGAACGATATAAACCTGGGCAAGGGGAAGCTGGAGGAAAGCCGCAATTTCGTCAATAAGCTGTGGAACGCCGCCAGGTTTATCTTCCAGAGCCTGGACGCCGGGGCACCCGGGCAGGCGGAGGAAAAGCCGCGGCTGCTGGAAGACCGCTGGATTGTCAGCCGCCTTAACCGCTTGATAGGCGAGGTCAACGCTCTTATGGAGGGCTTCCAGTTCGGCGAAGCCTGCCGGCGCATCTATGATTTTGTCTGGGCGGAGTTCTGCGACTGGTATGTGGAGATTGCCAAGCTCCGCCTTCGTGATGGAGAGCCTGCCTCCTCCCCCCTGCCCTTTCTCGCCGCTATACTGGAAAGCTCGCTTCGCCTGCTGCACCCTTTTATGCCCTTCATCACCGAGGAGCTGTGGCAGAATGTAAAGCGCCGCCTTCCCCGGGAAAGCCCGATGCCCGACTCCATTATGCTCGCCTCCTATCCCCTCCCCGATGAAGGTGCCCTTGACCCTGAGGCAGAGCGGGCTATGGAGGCGGTGATAGAGATTGTCCGCTCCATCCGCAATGTCCGCGCCCAGTATAAGGTGGAAACCTCGCGGCGGATTGAGGCGCGGGTCTATACCGATGAGCTCCTGCCGGGGATTTCCTCCCAGGCTAAGGCGATTGAAACGCTCGCCCGGGTGAGTCCGTTAGCCATTGCTCCCCGGAAGGGGAGGAAGGGAAGGAAGGGGAAAGCCGTGGTCCTGGTGCTGAAGGAGTCCGAGGTGATTTTGCCCCGGGCGGGGCTGGTCGACCTGGCTAGTGAGGAACGGCGGTTGACCCGGGAGAGCGAGGAAACCCGGACGAGGATAGCCGAGCTTGAGGCGAGGCTTAATGACCGCTCTTTTTTGACCCGGGCGCCCCAGCCGGTGGTGGATAAGGAAAGAGAACGGCTTGCCGAGCTCAAGGACAGGCTTAAGCGGGTAGAGGCGGAGCTTTCCCAGCTTTCCCGCTAGCCCGGGGATTTATGGGTTTGCTTTTTTTGTTCCAGGCGGTGGTGCAGCGCCAGCAGCGCCTTTTTGGTATCGCTGGCGACGCGGGACTTATCGCTGCGGAGTAAACGTCTCTTGAACAGCCAGTAGGCGAACTCGTTAAACTCGCCGAGGTTCATTGAGCGGCGCCGGGGATAGCGCTTCTCCTTCCTGAAGCGCCTTGCCAGCTCCCCTTCGCTCTCGCCGTAGAGGTAGTGGTAGGCCTCGTCGGTGCTGTTCCCCTCGGTGGTTACCCCCGAAGTCCGTTTCCTTTTCCGAATTTCCTCCACGATGGTCAGGATGAGAAGTCTCTCCATAAAGACGCCGTAGAGATAGTTTAAGTACGCCTGGTATTTGGCGCTGCCGATTAGCTCCTTGAACTCCTCTTTGCTCAGCTCCAGCGGCGGCTGGTCAAAGAAGAGGAGATTAATTTGCTCCTGGGGGGGAATGAGCGGGCTGATTTCTTTACACAGCCTCTCGGCAAGGAGCAGCCAGTCAAAAGCCTCATTATCAATGAGGTATTGATAATGCCGTCCCTCATGGTCCTCCTCGGCGCTGTTCCACAGCCTGACCGCTTGAAGCAGGGCGTGATACCAGTGTTCGCCTTCGGCAACAGCCTGTTTTAGTTGTTGAATTGCCTTGATGTCGGCGGGAGCAAGCCCGGTCGTTTCCTGCCTCGCCACCGAGGAACTCCCTGGAGCCATAAAATAATTATAAGCTTTTAATGCTTTTTAAGGTAGGATTTTACAAAATTTTCCGAGGAAAACTGCCCCCCGGTTATCCCGGCGATGACGTCCTCGCCGAAGAGCCGTGACGCTATCTCGGCGGGGGATAGACCCCTCCGGGAGAGCGCGGTAATCCGTTCTCCGGTTTCCTTGAGGTAGCCGATGAGTTGGGGCAGGAAAGCTGCCGGCGTGGTGATTATGTTTTCCGGCGCGGTAAACAGCACCCGGGGCGTTAGCGCGGCGATTTTCTTAAGCGAGGCTATGGTTTTCCACTGGTCTTCCTCGGCTCTGGCTAGCCTGGGGTGGGTGGTGGTGGCGAGGTCCCCAACGAAAAGCCATCCCTTGCTCCTCTCAAAGAGGCAGATGTGGTCCTCGCTGTGCCCCGGTGTGGGGATTACCTCAAACTGGAACGAGGGCGTTTTGACCACCTCGCCGATTTCCTTCGCCTCGCTGGGCAGGGTGTTTCCCCAGATTGCTTCCTGGTAGGGGTATAGCCGGGGAGGATGCCTCAGCTTGTCTATCGCTAGTGGGTGAGCAAGTAGCTCCACTCCATACTTCTCCTGGAGGGCGGCGTTGCCCCCGATGTGGTCGTGGTGACAGTGAGTGTTGACCATCACCTTTACCCCTTTATCCTTCAGGAAATCGACCAGCTCCGCGGCGGTGGCGCCGGGACCGCTGTCAATCAGCAAGCCGTCCACCAGGTAGGCGCAGACGCAGTAGGGGGGATGGCTCTGGGGGAAGCGGCTCATCTTTATCCGCGTCACCCCTTCATGCTCGGTTATCGTCAGCAT
>CAYHBC010000034.1:0-6555 GCA_964354775.1 uncultured Dehalococcoidales bacterium | reverse complement strand
TCACCCGCCCACATTCAGGCTGGCGAGCAGCTCTCCCAGGGGCAGGGTGTTCAGTATGTGTTGTGGCTCGCACCAGGAGCGGCGAGCCACCCCGACCCCGAAGCGCATAAAGCTGAGATGGGAGGTGGCGTGGGCATCGGTCCCAATCGCCAGCTTTACCCCTATCTCCCTGGCTCTGGAGGCGTGGACATCGTTTAAGTCAAGCCTTTTGGGCATGGCGTTTATTTCCACGATTTTGTTTTGTTTCGCCGCGGTGCGCAGCACCGCCTCCAGGTCAATGGCCACCGGCTCCCGCTCCCCGAGGAGGCGGCAGGTGGGATGGGCGATGACATCAACATCGGGGTTCTCCACGGCGCTGAGCACCCTGGCGGTCATTCTCTCCTCGCTCTGGTTCATGGAGGAGTGCACCGCCGCAATGACGATGTCCAGCCGGGAGAGGACTTCGTGGGGAAGGTCGAGGCTGCCATCAGCCTTGATGTCCACCTCGCTGCCGCTGAGCACCTTGATGCCGCCGAGGCGTTCGTTGACCTTCTTGACCTCGGCAATCTGCCTTCCCAGCCGCCCGGCGTCAAGCCCGTTAGCGATGCCCCGCCCCCCGGAGTGGTCGGTGATGGCGATGTATTGATAGCCCGCTTCCTTCGCCGCTAGAGCCATCTCTTCAATGGAGTTTTGCCCATCGCTCCAGTCGCTGTGTATGTGGAGGTCTCCCTTTATGTCGGACAATTCCACCAGCGCCGGTATGGCTCCCTGTTCCGCCTTTTCCACCTCGCCCTGGTCTTCCCGGAGCTCCGGGGGAATGTATTGAAGCCCCAGCCGGCGGTAAAAATCCTCTTCATCGGCGAATTTCTCCAGCCTGTCGGTGGCGACAGCGGTGATGCCGTATTCGCTCAGCTTCAGCCCCTGCCTCCGTCCCCTTTCCCGCAGGGCGATGTTGTGCTGCTTGCTGCCGGTGAAATATTGCAAGAGCGAGCCGAAAGCCTCGTGCTCCACCATCCGCAGGTCGACCTGCAACCCGCCGGCGACGACGATGCTGGACCTGGTCGGTCCCTGGACCAGGACCTGTCCCACCAGGGGCAGGGAGACGAAGGCGTCCATTACCTTCCGGGGGTCGGCGGCGGTGCCCATAAGGTCTATATCGCCCACCGTCTCCCGGAAGCGGCGCAGGCTTCCGGCGTAGGTGAGGTTCCTCGCTCCGGGGACGGCACCGAGGGCGGCGAGTATCCTGTCCACTACGGGCAGAGCCTCGCCGATGGGGATGCGCTGGTCTTTGCGGCGCAGCGCCTGGATTTGCTCTAAAATGTTGCTGGCGGTCTTCTCGCCGAGGCGGAACAGTCTGGCGACCTTTCCCTCCTTGATTGCCTCTTCCAGGCTGTCTATGGAGGTGATTCCCAGCTCCGTGCTGAGCTTGTTAGCCGTCCTGGGTCCGATTCCCGGTATTTCCAGGAGGTTGGTGATTCCCGGGGGGAACTCCGCCTTGAGCTTCTCGTAGTATTCCAGCTTTCCCGTGGTCACCAGCTCGGTGGTCTTTTTGGCGATGGCGTCCCCCACGCCGGGGATGTTTTTGAGGTCCTCCCCCTCGTCGAGCATAATCTTTATCTCCTTGGGGTAGTGCTCGATAGCCCTGACGGCTCTCTGGTAGGCGCGAATCTTGAACTGGTTCTCCCCTTTAAGCTCCAGTAGGTCGGCGATGTCGCTGAATACCTTGGCGATAGCGGTGTTTCTCATTTTCCCTTGCCCGGCGGTGGACAGCCTTAGCTATCCGCTAGCTAACGGAGCGGCTCTCTTTTTCGGCTCTTTTGGTTTCCTTTTCTTAGTTTTACCTCTTTCGTAATTAGTCCACTTTACTGAGCGAGCCTTTTCTTTTTTCTCAGGCTTACTACTATCGGGCTTACGCATAATAAGCAAATACTTAAAGCCACGGAGGTAGAAGTTAAACCTTCTTGCCCTATTGTACCAAAGACCGGTGTTCGAGGTTTGCCCTCTTCTAACGACACAGACAGCATCTACAGTGTCAAAGGATTTTGATAAAAGTTGATATAATTTGAAGCCTACAGGCGTAAATTTCCTCTTAACCCATTGGTCACCAATCAGCCATCCCAAGACCTTGCCAGGCTTTAAAATCCTATATGCTTCTTTGGCAACCTTCTCAAGTTCCTCAAAAAAAAGTTCGTCTTCACATGAGATTTTGCCGATACAGTCGGGGTGGTCAGAGTATTTCACATTGTTAGAGTAAGGTGAATCGATAAATACCATATCCACAGAGTTCTTTTTGAGGGGAATTTTTCGGGCATCATTCTGCATAACCTCGGGGTGTGCCGGAGCTATATCGTAGCCGATGACACGCCTTCCCTCTTCCTTACAAACATCGATGGTAGTTCCACTCCCTGCCATTGGGTCGACAACTAAGTCTCCTGGTTGAGTATATCGCTGAACAAGATTCCAGATTATGAATGCCGGTGTAACACCAGCATATTTATTATTGCCCTTTGGTCTCTTGCCATAGCTTTGCTTTGGATAATCCCACAAAGTTGTAGCTTCTAGCATAAGTTTTTCCTCATACTTTGCTTCAACTTCGCTGACCTGATAAGGGAAACCATCAAGGGGCATATCCTTGAAGACAGGCAACATGGGTTTTTCAACTTTTTTAGTCTTTTTTTTCTTAGCAGCCATGTTTTATTACTTTATGATTGCCTTCTTAAGGTCTTCGATAAATTTGGGGAAAGGTTTAACCTTATCACTTTCTTCAACATCTTGGAGGACATATGTGCCATCCAACTCATGCTCAACAATAATCCTATTTCTGGACGGCTTGGGGTTATTTAGACCTTTAATCAAGTCTTTATCTTCATCCGCTGTAATGAAATACCCTTTTATATGCATTGTTAAGGGGTCACTGGCAAGTTTCAGCTTCCAATAAGCAGTTTGGGCAACTCTTTCTCGCAGAGTTATCTTGCAAGATATTATACCTAGAACTCGACATGTCCTAGGCTCATAAATAACCAGGTCAGCATCTGGAAGCATTGAGTGTTGTCCATACCTAACAAGTAAATTGCGGTATACCTTGCCTAGTTCGAGTGAAATTTTCTTCCGTCCAAGTTTTCCACCGGGGATACAACGTAGGTTAAGGCTAGACCCCAGTTCACCATCAATAACATGCCATATCAATTTTTCAAAGTTCTTGCCCTTAAATGCTTTCCACGATTGTTCAGCATCAGGGGTTTTCCCTTGGGCTCTTAGTTTTGCTGCCCTAGGGCTTGAAAGGTATTCATTTTTATAATGCTCTCGTGCTTCTTCAAAAATCTCAGAAACGTGAAGATACACTTTGTTGCCATACATTTTCTTCTTTTGCTCATACATTGCTATCAAATCAGCTAGTTTCATTTGTTCTTAATCTCCTCAAAGCTGTCCCTCACGCTAGCTCGATGACGGAGCTTTCGCTGGGATGCAAGCCACAACGAGTGTCTTTAAGCCCTAGTATCTCCTCTCATGCTAATAGTCCACCTCTACGCCATCCCAGCAGTCAAGGTGACAAGCATACCTTATCTCAGGCTCTGGAGTCTCTAATTCACCGTTTGTCTTAGTAACAGCACTTAGACCGATAGTAACAATCTTTTGTCCTTCTTTCATAGGCTCTCCACACTTGTCGCAGGTAGTTACTCCCAATATCATTTTCATGTCCTTATTCCTCTCCCCCATAATTCTACTACTTCTTTTGCCGGTTTACATTATGCCCCCGTGGGGGGGCGGGGGGCTTTTCCCTACTCTTTCCTGCCGCAGCAGTGCTTGTATTTCTTGCCCGAGCCGCAGGGGCAGGGGTCGTTGCGCCCCACCTTCTTACCCGTCTGGGGGCTGAACTGCGGGCTAGTGGGCTTTCGGCGGGGTGGCTCCCGGGTGATGCTGACGCGGTAGATGTTGTGGACGACGTCATGCTTGATGCTGGCTAAGAGACCGTCAAAGAGGTTGCCTCCCTCCCGTTTATACACCACCAGAGGGTCCTGCTGGGCGACCGCCCTCAGACCGATGCCCTGCCGCATATCCTCCATAGCGGTGAGGTGCTCCATCCACAGCTTGTCGATAACGCGGAGCATCACCATACGCTCCACGAGGCGCATATTGGGGGCGCTAAATTCCTCTTCCTTCTTCTGGTAAAGCTCGGCGGCGTAGCGGGTTAAATCCTGGGTGATTTGGGCTGCGGCAGGAGATTGCTTCGTCGCTTCGCTCCTCGCAATGACAGAAGAGAGGCTGGCGATGTCCGGCGGCTGGGGGAAAATAGCGGCGAGGTCCTCCTTCAAGCCGGGGAGGTCCAGCTCGCCGGTGATGGGGTCGGTGTGGGTGTTCACCATCCTCCGAATCTCGTCCTCTATCATAGAAATTATATTCGCCCTGAGGTCGGCGCCGCTCAGAATCTTCTTTCTCTCGTCGTAAATCACCTGGCGCTGGTGGTTAATCACGTCGTCATACTCCACGAGGTGCTTGCGGATATCAAAGTTGTAGCCCTCGGTCTGCACCTGGGCGTTGGTGATTGCCTTGTTGACCACGGGGTGCTCGATGGGCTTGTCCTCTCCCAGCCCGGCCCACTGCATCAGCCCTTTAATGCGGTCGCCGCCGAAGCGGCGGACGACCTCGTCCTCCAGGGAGGCGTAGAAGCAAGAGCTGCCGGGGTCTCCCTGCCTGCCGGCTCTGCCGCGGAGCTGGTTATCAATTCGCCTCGCCTCGTGGTGCTCGGTGCCGACGACGTGAAGTCCGCCGAGATGGACTACCCTGTCGTGCTCCTTGAGCCACTCCGGCTCGTCGCGTCCCTCGGGGCTGCCGCCGAGGATGATGTCCACCCCCCGCCCCGCCATATTGGTGGCTACGGTTACCGCCCCTAGCTGCCCCGCCTGAGCCACGATGGCAGCTTCCTTTTCGTGGTGCTTGGCGTTCAGCACCTGGTGGGCAATGCCCTTCCGGGTCAAGAGGTCGCTCAAGAGCTCCGACTTCTCAATGGAGGTCGTGCCGATGAGCACCGGTCTTTCCTGGTCGTGCCACTGCTTGATTTCCCCGGCGACGGCGGCGAACTTAGCCTTTTCGTCCTTGTAGACCCGGTCGGCATGCTCGGTGCGGACCAGCGGCTTGTTGGTGGGGATGACCACCACCTCCAGCTTGTAAATCTTGTGAAACTCCTCGGCTTCGGTGACGGCGGTGCCGGTCATGCCCGCTAGCCTGGGGTAGAGGCGGAAATAGTTCTGGAAGGTGATGGTGGCAAGTGTGATGCTCTCCCGCTGTATGGTTACATTCTCCTTAGCCTCAATAGCCTGGTGCAAGCCCTCGGAGTATCTCCGCCCGAACATCAGTCTTCCGGTGAACTCGTCGACGATGATGACCTGTCCGTCCTTGACCACGTAGTCCTTATCTTTCCGGAAGAGGGAGTGGGCTTTGAGGGCGCTTTCCAGGTAGCGGGTGAGGGCGTAGTTGGCGGGGTCATAAAAGCTGGGAGCCTTGAGCAGCCCGTCGCTGCGGAGCATCCCCTCCATCCGGTCGATGCCGCCCTCGGTGAGGGAGCAGGTGCGGTGTTTCTCGTCCACGGTGTAATCGGCGTCCTTGTTGAGGCGGGCGACGAGGCGGGCGAAGGTGTAATACTTCTGGGTGGCTTCCTCGGCGGTGCCGCTGATAATGAGGGGGGTGCGGGCTTCGTCGATGAGGATGCTGTCAACCTCGTCCACGATGGCGTAGTGAGGCTCCTTCTGGACGCACCGGGAGAGGTCGAGGACCATGTTGTCCCTGAGGTAGTCAAAGCCGAACTCGTTGTTGGTGCCGTAGGTAACATCCGCCTGGTAAGCCTCGCGGCGGGTGATGGGACGGAGGTGCTTCCACTTGGGGTCTGGAGAGTCAAAATCGGGGTCGTAGAGGAAAGAAGGGAGGGGATTGTCGGGGGTCTGCATGGCGTTAATGCAGGCTACGGTTATTCCCAGGGCGTGGTAGATGGGACCCATCCAGTGGCAGTCCCGCCGGGCGAGGTAGTCGTTAACGGTAACCAGGTGGCAGCCTTTCCCCGAGAGGGCGTTTAAGGAGAGGGGCAGGGTAGCCACCAGAGTTTTCCCCTCGCCGGTAGCCATCTCGGCGATTTTGCCCTGGTGGAGGACTACACCCCCTATAAGCTGGACATCAAAGTGGCGCTGGGAGATAGTCCGCCGGGCAGCCTCGCGGACTGCGGCGAAGACCCCGGGCAGCAGGTCGTCTAAGTCCCTGTCTTGTTGCTTCTGGTGTTCTTTCTCAAGCTGGGCGACTCTATTCTGCAGACGTTTGCACTCGGCGGTCTCTTCCTCTTGCTGGAACTCGTTCTGCGCCTGAGCCAGCCGCTGGCTGGTTTCCTCAAGCTCATGCTTTGCCTCGGCGATTTGCTGTCTAATCCCCGCCGTAGCTTCAGAGAGTCGAGCCTTAAAATCAGCGGTCCTGGCGTGAAGCTCAGTATCGCTGAGCTTCTCCAACTCAGGCTCAAGCGAGTTTATCTCCGCCACCAGGGGGCGGAGGCGGGCGAGCTCCTTTTCGTTGGAATCAAATAGTTTACCCAGCCAG
>CAYHBC010000033.1:10193-13308 GCA_964354775.1 uncultured Dehalococcoidales bacterium | reverse complement strand
TCTTTGAAAATAAGAACCAGCGGATACTGGTGCAGCGGCTAAAGGAAATGGCAAAAGATTTAGAAGGAAGAGGGAACCGTTCTCTGGCGAGAACCCTGGAGGATATTGCCTCCTCCTATCATCTGGCTCAAACCTTTCCTGACGGGCAATTCGTTCCCTGCTCTGCCTGGACCTGGGCAAGCTATAGCTTCAAAGGAGGCAAAGGGCTCCCCACGCCCCTTTTCTTGCATGTGGAAAGAGATTGGGCTTCACGAGAATTCCTGCTCGGGCTTTACCAGGCAGCAGGCGGGAGTGAGCCGAAGATGGATGCGAAGATTTTAGAGCTTATGGGACGGGAAAGGGAATCGGAAAACCTGTCTAAGATGCTGTTCTCTTCCGCCATCCGCTGACCAGCCAGGATTTTATCTCCAGGGCAATCGGCAAGTAACATTGCACGGCGCGACTGGCTGTTTACGGCCCCAAGCCAGAACCGGGGTTATAAGCCCAGGCTATAGGGTCATCCCAGACATTTATCCCATTTATGACCACATTAGCCGGGCTATCTACGCCCGTAGCACCACCTCCACCGAGAGGTCCAGGAACAAATTGTCCCCACCTTCCCAGCCATTTTACCCATGATGGTTCAGCGCTTATATCCTCGAGCACATAGGGTTGTTTATCAACACCTCCTACTCCAGAGCCGTCCATATACTCAGGAAACAAAGCTGTTCCGGACTGTGAAGTATAATCAACTAAATATTCTGAAGATAATGGTATGGTCCAGTGAACTCCCCTGGTTGCCCAGGCAGAATGGCTGCCCAGTCCCACAAAGACCACAGGATGCGTTTCCGCAACAAGACCAACCTCGTAATCGTCCCAGTCATAGGTGTCTCCACCATCGTGATGTCCGAAAGTCACTTGCTCCGGAGTTTCTGTAGCCTTATCGCAGATAATTTGTATCCTTTCCCAGTCACCCTCATGGCAGTTGTACCACTTGTTATAGGGATAGAAAAACCAGTATTGCAGGACAATATAGTCAGTGCCGTGATAGGTTTTCTCCACCTGCCTTCCATAAACGGTCAGGTTATACCCGTCAAACCTGTTTGGTGCCGGCGGGTTGGCGGGCAAAAAGCCCCAGGGGACGCCTGTCCTGAGAAAACAAGACTCTGACTGCGGAAGGTCCAGATAAATACTGGTGGCGTTGTAGACCGACAAATTCTCCAGCGTGGGGTCGGCAGGAATGAGTATTCCCTGCTTTGTGGTCTCATCCCACGACTTCAGGTTTGATTCATTGAGCATGCTGTAAATTGAAACAGGGTAATAATCCTCCTCAGGATGGAGGTATAGGACAGGCGCATATATTCCCAGTAGTGAAGGTGGTGTTGATATTTCCATGTCGGCGCCATATCCCCAGCCAGCAGAATTGTGAGCCTTTGCTCGAAAATGATAGGTGGTATTCGATTTCAATCCCGATAAAGCGTGGGAAAATTCTCCAACGCCATAACTACCATTTTGTATCCAGTCATTTCCGTAACTTTCAGTTTCACCCCAATCAAATCCTCTTTGGTCACAGTTTTCGCCACCGGTGCTGGTTATGTTACCTTCCAGCGTAGCTGAGGTGAATGAAATGTTTGTTGCCTCTTCGGTCAAGACTGTGGGTGGCGTCATATTATTCCAACCCTCATCAATCTCACTGGAAGGCAATGTTCCATCATTCCCTGAATAATATCCACAAGGGTGCAGTGTAACGGAGTCTATCGTGCAGGTGTCGGTGCCGATGGGCATACCGCCACCATCATCCGCCTCTGCTACGCCGGTCGGAGCCGTGGTCAGTGGCGGCATCAAAGCGAGACTGAAAAGCAAAACTATTGTCCCCAGTAGCGTAACCACCATTAGCTTAAGCCTTTTCATACCGTACCACCTCATACCCCGAATGTATCGATAGTCCTGTCCAGAGCGTCCCGGGCAACATCGGGAGCGCCGAAAGTGATGATAAGAATAACAAAGCAACCAGAGTGGATATTGTAGCCCCAGGAGTTAGATACGCTCAAGACTTCAGAAGGGGGTTCCACATAAGCTTTCAAAGTTATATTCCTGTAACTAAAGTTTTGAAACTCGAGTGCTTCGCCAATGCCGTCATAGCTTCTTTGAGCGAATTCTGTGTTTTCATATTTCAGCACATAAAAGATTAATAGGGGAAGCACCTCTGGTCCTCCTGCTGCTCGTAGTGTTGTTCCGTCCGCCTTGGTATAGTTGAGAGACCACGCATCGTAACCATCCACAAATCCTTCTTTACCGGCCCCTCGCGGGAGGGTGCCTGTGGACAAGGATTCTAGAGTAAAGTCAGAGTACTGGTCGGGAAAAATTTCCTCCACAACATCCATTGAATTCAAGGAAGGGGGTATCACTATTTCCTTAGCGCAGCCGGAGAGAAGCAAGGTCGCTATCAAAAGAACAGCCAATAATCCTCTCACTCTGCAGCCACCTCCTCTTGAAACTAATCTTATCATCCGGTTTTCACCTAGCTAAAGCTTGCCTGATAGTATTATGTCTGCTCCTTACGTCTAACGATAAATACCAAACTCACGATAAGGGCTATAACTGCAACCACGATGGCTATTATGACCCCGGTGCCCGGTCCTCCACCGGGGGTCACCAGGGGCAAGTAATCTCCACCATTGACGATATTCCCACTACAATTATAGGGAGTGTCGGTGTTTCCCAGACCATCTCTATTGGTATCTCTTCCGGTGTAATCTGACCAGCGGTTTCCACCCAACCAGTAACCCCCGAAGATGTTGGTTCCAGCCTGTTTGGTGATATTCCAGGTATTAAACCCGTCATCCCGGACATTGTTAGTATTGTTGAAGTAATTGTTATAAATACTGTTGTTGCTGGAATAATTGAGGACAATGCCATACTGGCTATTTGAGTCCATGATGTTGTTGGTGATAGCGTTATAGCCGGAATCATTCAGCCAGACGCCGTAGCGGTTGTTCGAGGCGGTGTTGTTGATGAGGATGTTGTTGCTGGAATACTCCAGGTCAATGCCCTGTATGTTGCTTGAGGCAGTGTTGTTGATGAGGATGTTGTCGCTGGAATAATTGAGGACAATGCCATACTGGCTATTTGAGTT
>CAYHBC010000033.1:0-10093 GCA_964354775.1 uncultured Dehalococcoidales bacterium | reverse complement strand
TGCCGCTGTCGCCTTCCAGGGCATTGTTGCCCGTCAGGGTGTTGTTGCTGGAATACTCCAGGACGATGCCCTCGTATTCGTTGTTCGAGGCATTATTGTTGGTGAGGGTGCTATAATTGGAATCCCTCAACTGAATGCCGTAGACGTTGTTCAAGGTAGTCACGTTTTCTATCCTTGAACTGTCGGTGAAGGCAAACACCATCCCTTGCAAGTTCCTGTTTAATACCAGGTCCTTAACTGTTATATTTGTAGAATTTACCACTGCCACATAGCCAGCATCACCGGGAACCTGTTCATTCTGGTGATTGACCCAGTAATAAATTGGCTTGCCATCCACTGCATTACTGGTATCTATGTCTTGAAGGTAGTGAGAAAGACTGCTGCCCTGAACACCGAAGTTGCACCGGCTTCCCGACATCGTGTTATTTCTGAGGACGTTGTTGCTGGAAGAATCCAGGCTGATGCCACTCCAGCTGTTGTTGGAGACAGTATTGTTGGTGATGATGCTGTTGTTGCTGAAAAACTCGAGGCAGATGCCAAGCATGCTGTCGGAGATAGTGTTGTTAGTGAGGATGTTGCTGCTGGAAGAGGACAGGGTAATACCGCGCTTGTAGTTCTTCAACACACTGTTGTTCATAAGAGTGTTGTCGTTAGAATTGCCTTTTAGCGAGATGCCGTCCCATCTGTTGTTGGAGATATTGTTGCTGGTAAAGGTGTTGTTGCTGGAAGAGTCCAGATGGATGCCCCCGCTGTTGTTCCAGGCAGTATTGTTGATGATGATGTTGTTGTTACTGAAAGACTCGAGGTAGATGCCTAGCATACTGTTGGAGATAGTGTTATTGGTGAGGGTGTTGTTAGTAGAAAAATATAGCTCGATGCCAATGTCGTTGTTGGTTACCATATTATCAGAGATGGTGCAGTAGTCTGCGTAGTAAAGGCATATTCCATCACAACTATCTCCGGTAGCATTTTCTACCGTGAATCCGCTTATATTCACCCAGCTGGCGTTCATATAAAACACATGGTCGTTGGGGTTTGCTGCGCTCACTATGCAGCTTGCTGAGCCGTTCTCCGATTTAATGGTCAAGCTGGTTGTATTCACCCTCACATTCTCATAATAGATGCCGTCTCTGACAATGATGGTGTCTCCCGATGTGGCGTTATTCACCGCCGCCTGGATGGTGGTATAGTTATCGGGAACATAAATCGTCCCCGGTTTTGCCTCAACCTGCCTTGCCGGGGGCGTTGCTACAATCCCCAATGCCAACACCAGCGCCAGAACTACCAAGACTGGAACTAACTTCCACGCTCGAATCATTTTTTACCTTCGCATTATTTATGGCAATTTTTGGCGTTCAGGTATGTATTGTAACATTCTGGGGGCGCATATCCATTAACAGGTAAATGCCCTTGGGCATCCCCGACTTTGCCCAGGATGCTCTGAACAAGACAATCGATACATTTAAGGTGGAAAAATAATAACCTGGTGGAGATAGGGGGATTCGAACCCCCAACCTCTGCGATGCGAACGCAGCGCTCTCCCAACTGAGCTATATCCCCACAGGTTCAATTCTAGCAAAACCGGAATTTTAAGGTCAAGCTCGCTTTAGCTCTGACCGCCCGGTCGGACCAGAGGAACGCCGGCGGCGCAGAGCGGGCAGGTCTCGGCAGGATAAACCACCGTGGGGACACGAAGGCAACTGAACAGGGGGACATTAAAATCTACCCTGTCCGTGCTGCGGTCAACAAGCACGCCGACGCCGATGACGACCCCGCCGAGCCTGGTTACGGCATCAATCGTTCCTCTAATTGAGCTGCCGGTGGTCAGGATGTCATCAACTATAAGGACGCGCTCGCCAGCATTGAACTCAAAATTGCGGCGGAAGGTCCTTTTCTCCCCTTCCTTTTCGGCAAAAATGCTCTTCACCCCCATCTGCCGGGCTACCTCAAAAGCGAGGATAATACCCCCGGTAGTCGGTCCGGCAACTACATCCACCGCCCGGGACTTAAAATGCTGAGTAATAAGGCGGCAAATTTTCTCGGTATAAGCCGGGTATTGCAGGATGCGGAACTTCTCCCAGTATACTGGCGAATGCAGTCCCGAGGTAAGCAAAAAGTGACCTTCCCGTATCACGCCGGTCCTCTGGAATATTTCCCTTACCTCGTTACTCAAGCTACCTCCGTCAGCCAACGGATTCATTGGCAAGCTCGGGGTAATTATAGCCCCCCACCACCTGCCAGTGCTTCGGCGGCCAGTATATAAACCAGACCTTGCCGATAATGTTTTCCCGGGGGACCGACCCCCATACATGAGAGTCCTGGGCATTATTACGGTTATCGCCGAGCACGAAATATTCGTCCTCAGGGATTTCCTGAGCAGGCAGGATGTAGCGGGGCGACTCAGCGATATAAGGCTCGGTCAGGAGTATGCCGTTGAGGTAAACCTTGCCGTCCTTGACCTCAATGGTATCGCCGGGGAGAGCAATAACACGCTTGATATAGGGGTGGTCGGTCTCAAAGGGGGGCTGGAGGATGACGACATCGCCATGGTGGGGGGTGGAGAAGAAATAAGCCGCCTTGCTGACCATCACCCAGTCCTGGTCTTCAATACCGGGCAGCATACACGAGCCCCGCACCATATAGCCCTGCAGGCTGACCCTCAGAAGGCAGAAAACCGCCAGGGCGATGAGTATGGTTATGCCGATATCACGGAGAAGCCTCATCGTTATGCTATTCTAGCACTGCGGAGGGCGCAAGACCACCCCTATTGGCTATGCCATCTCGTCCCAATTCCTGCCCAGCTTCAGGTCAACTTTTAACGGCACACAAAGGGAAACCGCCCCGGACATAAGCGCCGAGACCAGAGCTTTCATCTCCGCTACTTCCGGCTCAACCACCTCAAAGAGCAGCTCGTCGTGAATCTGGAGCAACATCTTGCTCCCCAGCCCTCGCTGTGCCATTTCCCGGTATATGCCAACCATGGCGACCTTGATAATGTCCGCCGAGGTCCCCTGCACCGGGGCATTTATCGCCATCCGCTCGGCAGCTTCCCTCACCAGCCGGTTAGGCGAGTTAATTTCGGGGATGAGCCGCCTCCTCCCCATCAGCGTCTGCACATAGCCCGATTTCCGGGCTTGCTCCTTGGTCCTCTCGATATACTTGCCCACCTCGGGATACTGGTCAAAGTAAGAACTGATAAACTTTGCCGCTTCCTCCCGGCTGAGCTCAGTCGCCTGCTCCAGTCCGTAGTCGCTCATGCCATAGATGATGCCGAAGTTGACCGTCTTGGCAATCCGCCGCATCTCCGGGCTTACTCTGTCCCGGGGGACGTCAAAGAGCCTGGAGGCGGTCGAGGCATGTATATCCTCATCGCTGGCGAAGGCGGCGATAAGTCCGGGGTCGCCGGAAAGGTGCGCCAGCACCCTGAGGTCAATCTGCGAATAGTCGGCGCTTAACAGGTACGCTCCCGGCGGCACGGTAAAGGCTCTCCGTATCATCCGGCCCAGTTCCCCCCTTACAGGGATATTCTGGAGGTTCGGCTCGCTGGAAGAGAGCCGTCCCGTAGCCGTGCCGGTCGGATTGAAGTTAGTATGCATCCGCCTGTCGGCTGAGGGGCTGATTAGCTCCAGCAGGGCATCGGCATAGGTCGATTTAAGCTTGCTGAGCTGGCGGTATTCCATCACCATCTCAACTGCGGGATGCTGACCTCTCATTGTCTCCAGAATCGCTGCCTGGGTAGAGTATCCCTTCCTGGTCTTGCGGGGCTGAGCCAGCTTGAGCTCCTCAAAAAGCACCCCGGCAAGCTGCTGGGGCGAATTTATATTGAATTTGTGTCCCACGCTGTTGTAGATTTCCGCCTCCAGCGCGGCAAGCTTCTCCGCCAGTTTAGCGGAAAGCTCACCAAGCAGCCGGGAATCCAGAACAATGCCGTTTCTCTCCATAGCCGCCAGCACGGGGACCAGGGGCATTTCCATGCCGGTAAAGAGCGTCCACAGGTCCAGCTTCTTCAGCTCCGGCTCCAGGTCATCCTTCAGCCTCCCGATAGCGCCGGCACAGGACGAGGCATACCGGGCGAGCCGCTCCACCTCTAAAGCAGCTATTGAGACCTTGCTCTTTCCCGTTCCCGTGAGCCCGGTCAGGGACACCATTTCCACTCCCAGGCGGTCAAAGGCAAGCGCTTCAAGGGCGAGGTTTTTTTCGCCGACAAGGTGGGCGGCAATCATAACATCAAAGTCGAGATTTTTTAGCTCCACTCCATAGCGGGCTAATACCAGTATGCTGCGCTTACCATCATAGGAGGTCTTCTTTATCCGGGCATCCTCCAGGGCAGGCTTCAGCCGGGTAATGACCCCGGGCAGGGGAAGCTGCGCCGGCTGGTTCAGACCCTGGTGCCCCAGGGGGATGTAGAATGCCTCCCCGGAAGCCAGAGATGTCGCTATTCCCACCAGTTCCGCGGTGAGCGCCTGCCTGCCCGCAGCTTCAACATCAAGAACGAAATCATCCGCCTTTTCCAGCCGCTCTACAAGCCTGCCCAGGGCTGCTTCGCTATCCACTACCCGTTGGCTAACGGGCTCGCCGGGGGCTTTGCCCTCAGCGGCGCTGCTCTCCTTGCCTATCTCCTGCGGCAGCCGGGAAAGCAGCTTGATAAACCCCAGCTCCTGAAAAAGCTCCACCACCTCATCCCGGTCGTAAGCGCTCGCCCGGCAGGCTTCCAGGGAGAAGTCAAGGGGGACATCCCGGACTATGGTGGTCAATAGCCGGCGCTCCAGAGCCCGGGGAAGATGCTCTTTCAACACCAGGCGCAGCTTCTCCGGCGTCACCTCGTCAATATGAGCCTGGAGTTCCTCTAGGCTGCCGAACTGCTGGAGCAGCCGGGAGGCAGTCTTTTCGCCAATGCCGGGTATACCGGGGATGTTGTCCGAGGCATCGCCGACCAGAGCCTTGAAGTCGGGAAGCTGCCCTGGCTTTATGCCATACCTCGCCTCCACCGCCTTCTCGTCATAGAGAACGGTGTCGGTAAAAGTCCGCCGGGGAACGAGCGCCTTCACTCCTGGCTCAATTACCTGGAGCATATCATTATCGCCGCTGACAATCACGACCTCAATTCCCTGCTCACCAGCTTTTTTGCTCAGTGTGCCCAGGACATCATCGGCTTCAAAGCCGTCTATCTCAAAGACGGGGATGTGGAACGACCGCGCCAGCCGGCGGACCAGCTCCATCTGACTTATAAGCTCCCGGGGGAGCGCCGGACGCTGCGCCTTATACTGGGCAAACTCCTTATGCCGGAATGTGGGCGCCGGGCGGTCAAAGGCGCAAGCCCAGTAGACCGGCTTGTATTCACCGATTACCTTGAGCAGCGTGTTGACAAAGCCGTAAACAGCATTTACCATCTCCCCCGTCCGGGACAGCGTTAGCGGGGGCAGGGCGTGAAAAGCGCGGTGCACTATGGAATTGCCATCAAAAAGTAACAGCCGGCTTCCACGCTCCATCACGCCCATTATAGCATTTGACCGAGAAGTGATATACTAAGCGCCACCAGCGAGAATGACGATGAAAAAGGACTTCCTCTCGGTAGCCGATTTCAGCCCCGAGGAAATAAAAAAGCTCATAGAGCAAGCGATAGCCTTGAGCGAAGGGAATTCGGGGCATCCTCTTTCGGGGAAGACACTGGCTCTCCTTTTTGAGAAGCCCTCCCTGCGCACCAGGGTCAGCTTTGAGCTCGCCATGCGCCAGTTGGGCGGCTATGCCCTCTACCTTTCTCCCCCGGAAGTGGGACTGGGCAAAAGAGAAGCTGTTCCCGACGTCGCCCGGGTGCTCAGCCGCTATGTTGATGGCATTGCAGCACGCACCTTCTCCCACGAGACCCTGCTCCTCCTCGCCCGATACTCCGAGGTGCCGGTAATCAACGCCCTCTCCGACCGGGAGCATCCCTGCCAGGCATTGTCCGACCTCCTCACCATCCACCAGAAGAAGGGAAGGCTCGCCGGTCTAACCCTGGCGTTTATCGGCGATGGCAATAACACCGCCGCCAGCCTCCTCCTCGGTGCTTCTCTCACGGGGATGAACTTCCACATTGCCGCGCCATCAGGCTATGAAATTGACCCCAAAATAGTAAGCCAGGGCAGGAAATTCGCCTCCTCCCGGAGCGAAATCAAGCTGTTCAGCAGCCCCGAGGAAGCCGTGGAAAACGCCGATATAGTCTACACCGATGTCTGGACCAGCATGGGGCAGGAAGCCGAGACCGAGAAGCGGCGCCGGGCATTCCACGACTATAAGGTAGATGAAAAGCTGTTGTCCTTCGCCAGGCAGGATGTCCTGTTTATGCACCCTTTACCCGCTCACCACAGCGAGGAAATCTCCCCGGGACTGCTGGATGACCCCCGGTCAGTGGTCTTTGACCAGGCAGAGAACCGGCTTCACCTCCAAAAAGCACTGCTTGCCAAAATACTTCTCCCCGACAACTGACGGAGCAGCAAGATGACCAGACCCATTATCGCCATCGTGGGGCGACCCAATGTCGGCAAGTCCACCCTGCTCAACCGCCTGGCGGGGCGGCGTATTGCCGTCGTCAGCGATTTCCCGGGGACTACCCGGGACCGCATTTTCGCCTCCGTCACCTGGGAGGGAAAGGAGCTGACCTTAATTGATACCGGCGGATGGCAGGCAAAGCCTTCTTCCCCGCTGGAGCAAAAGGTCAAGCAGCAGATAGAGGTAGCTATTGCCCAGGCGGAGGCGATTATCTTCATGGTGGATGCCCGGGACGGCGTCATTGCCGCTGACGAGGAGCTGGCTGAGTCACTGCGCACCATCAACAAGCCGGTCGTCCTGGCGGCAAACAAGGTCGATTCCGCCTCTCAAGAAGACCAGGTGGGCGATTTCTATCGCCTGGGCATCGGAGCGCCGCGGGCTATTAGCGCCTACCATAACCGTGGCATAAAGGCGCTGATGGAGGCAGTGCTCGCCTTCGTTACTCCATCGGCTGAGGTCGCCGCCCAAGGAGAAGAGGTCAAAATAGCCATCGTGGGACGCCCTAATGTCGGAAAGTCAACGCTGCTGAACGCCCTGCTCGGCGACGAAAGAGCTATCGTCCATGAGGCTCCGGGGACGACCCGTGACGCCCTTGACACTACCCTAAACTGGAATAAGAAGAATATCCTCCTCATTGACACTGCGGGAATCAAGCGAAGAGGGCGGCTGAGCGCCGGAATTGACTACTACAGCCTGGTCCGCGCTCTCCAGGCTATTAACCGCTGTGATGTCGCCCTGCTCTTAATCGACGCCGCAGAATTCATCACCGCCCAGGACTTCCATATCTCCAGCTATATCCTCGAGGCAGGCAAGGGACTGGTGCTCCTGGTCAACAAGTGGGATATTATTCCCCTGGAGCAGAGAAAGGAATTTAAACGGCTGCTGGAAAAACGGAGCATTTTTATGTATTATATACCTATGCTTTATCTTTCCGCGGAGTCGGGAGAAGGCATAGGGCGTGTTTTGCCGCTGGCTTGCCAGGTATGGCAGGAAAGGCAGAAGCGGTTAGCGGACTCAGCGGTCGATAGTGCCATCGCCGAGGCAGTTGAGAGCTCCCCGCCGCCGCGGGCAGGCACAAGACGGCTGAAGGTCTTTCAAGCCCGTCAGGACAGCTCCAGAATAGCGAGCTTCGTTTTGGAGGTCAACGACCCCAGGCTGGTCCAGCCTCCATATCAGCGCTATCTGGAGAGAAAGCTCCGCTCACAATTCGGCTTTGACGGCGTGCCGCTAGAGCTGATTTTCACCCGGAAAATAAAGGTGGCAAAATGATAGCTTCCCAATTTGCCGCAGTGGTAGTCATCGCTTACCTCCTTGGCTCCATCCCCTTCGGGCTGATAATCGCCCGGATAGCCCGGGGGGTTGATATCCGGAAATACGGGAGCACCAAGACCGGCGGTGCCAATGTAATGCGTGTTGCCGGGACAAAGGCAGGCATCCTGACCATAGCCCTGGATATCAGCAAAGCCGCCGCAGCGGTCCTTTTAGCCAAGGCAATCGTCAGCCATGGTGCTATCATCGTTTCCGGGGTGACCCTCCACTATTACCAGATAGCCGAGGTTGTCGCCGGGCTTGCGGTGCTCGCCGGGCATATCTGGTCGGTATTCCTGAAATTCAAAGGTGGGAGAGGGGTAGCCTCCTTCTTCGGCACACTCATCCCCATCTTCCCACCGGCAGCAATCTTCGGCGGCGAGGTCTTAGCCATAGTAGCCCTAAACAGCAAATATGTGTCACTGGGCTCAATAGTAGCTGCTCTGGCTACATTGTGCCTGTTGATACCGCTGACCGTCCTCCACACCCTTTCCCCCATTTACCTCATTTACAGCCTGGCAGCCGTAGCCCTGATAATCTATCAACACCGCGGTAATATAAGCCGGTTGCGGCAGGGCACGGAGCGGCGTTTAGGCGACAAAAGCGGGGAAATGTCTAGCTGAGCTATGCCGAGAGCCGCTATTGTAGGCAATACCACCTGGGGGAATACCTTAGGGACTTTGCTGGGCAATAACGGGGTAACGGTAACGCTGTGGACGAGGAGCGAAAGCGAAGCGGAACGGCTAAACCAGGAAAAGCATAGCTATACCTCCACGGATGATATCGCTGAAGCCGTCGGTGACGCTGACCTGCTTATACTGGCAGTCCCTTCCCAGAAACTGAGGGAAAACATCAACCAGGTCAAACACCACCTGAGCCGTGGCACAATCTTGATGAGCGCCGCTAAAGGGCTGGAGACGGAAAGCGGCAAGAGAATGTCCCAGATAATTGAAGAGGAAGTCGCTCCCTCCCTCAAGAAGCAGATTTGTGTTCTCTCCGGTCCCAACTTAGCCAAGGAAATTTCCCAGGGGTTGCCTGCCGCTTCGGTAATCGCCGCCCGAGACGCTACCGTTGCCCGAAAAGCAAAGAATTTGCTCCAGTCGCCCCAGTTTCTCATCTTTACCACCGATGACATCATCGGCGTGGAGCTAAGTGGGGCGTTAAAGAACACCGCCGCCCTGGGCGCCGGTGTAATTGATGGTCTGAAGCTGGGCGATAATGCCAAGGCTGCCTTCATCGCCCTGAACTGGAACGAGGCTGTTTCCCTGGGAATAACCCTGGGAGCAAGGAGCGAGACATTCTACGGACTGGCTGGTCTGGGAGACTTAATAGCTACCTGCGCCAGCACTTTAAGCCGCAACCATTATGTGGGCTACAAGCTGGCTGAGGGACATTCTCTGGCGGAGATATCCGCTTCTATGCCCCAGATTGCTGAAGGAGTTACCACCACAATGGCGGTTCACCAGTTGAACAAAAAGCTCGGCATCAAGGCACCGCTTACCGAGCTTGTCTACCGGATTCTCTTTGAGGGCTTGCCTCCGACGAAGATGGCAGCCAGCCTCAGGAAACTGATAGAGAGCTAGCGCCGCTTAATCATCTGGACGAGGTGGATAAATTCGGCTGTCACTGGAGCACTTTGATTTGACATTCCAGGGGGTGAGCTAAGACCCGGAACAAAGAACGAACTGCGCAGGGGAGGCAGCGCGAGGAACCGCGGAGATTCCTCAACATTCTTTGATGCTTAAAATAAGTGGCACCAAACATATCCACCTCTGGCGTCAATGATATGGAACGGCGGTGACAAAAATCAGTGGAAAAGCGGGGAAATATCGTGAAAAATCTCTGGGGATTTATGAAAAACCGGGAATTTGGACGAGGTGGATAGGTTCAGATGCCACTAAAGATGAGAGCATTGTGACCTGTTTGGCCATATCAGGGGGGCGAGCTATGGCTTTGAACGAAGAACGGACTGCAGGGGAGGCAGAGTGGAGAACCTCAGGGATTCTCCAATATTCTTCGGTGTGCTTAGAATAACTGACAATGGCTCTGAACATCATCCACCTCTACTTTCAATATACGAAATAAGCCCCGGAAAAGTCAGTGGAGAAATACGAAAACAGGGTGAAAAATCCATGGGGATTTGTAGGAGATTAGGGAATTCGGGTGTGGTTTCAGGAAAGACTATGAGTTGTCGGGAGGGACGAAGCGGTATCCCCGACCCCACTCGGAGATGATTACCCTGGGGCTATCCAGATTG
>CAYHBC010000032.1:0-13480 GCA_964354775.1 uncultured Dehalococcoidales bacterium | reverse complement strand
GAAGGGAGTAGAGGCGGGGGCGGGGGTGGGTAGTGACTGGATGCCGCTTGTTGCCGGGGTTCTGGACTTGATTGCTGGCGTGCCTGTCTTGCTTCTGGGCATACTGATTGCGGTAAAAGTAGGGGAGCCTCCTTCGCTTGTTGCTGCTTTCGGGTTTGGGTCATTATGGGGTATGTTACATTTATTAGCCATACCCTTGATTGTCGCCGGCATAGTCGCTCTAGCGGGAGGTTTTGCTGCTCTCAAAAAGAAGCTCTGGTGGCTGGCATTAGCTGGCTCAGTCGTTGCCTTTTTCTGCCTCTGGTTTGTGGGAATACCGGCGTTTGTATTCACCATCACCGGAAGAAAGCGCTTCCAATAGAAGCCAGGCGCAGGATTGCGAACCGGGATAGGTAATGTTCTGTAGAAATTGTGGCAAGGAACTCCTGGGCAGTCCTGAAAATTGCCCTGATTGCGGCGCTAAGCCCATGAAGGGCACCGGCTTTTGTCCCAATTGCGGCGCCCCAACGACTCCGCTGACCGAAATCTGTCCCAAATGCGGGGCCAGGGTGGCGGGGAAATCCGGTTCCTGGATGTCCCTTGTTGCCGGAATCCTTGATTTGCTCCTCGGGATTCCTGCGCTCTTCCTTGGCATCGCTCTGAGCCTTGTGGGGGCGATGCTGCCCCAGTGGATTGCTGAGGCTCCCGAGCTGGCGGAGGGACTTGAAGGCATACCCCCGGAGTTCTTTACCGGTATCGGTGTGGTGATGAGCCTCCTTGCCGTGGTAGCCATTGTCGGGGGCATTTTTGCCCTGAGGAAGAGAAGGTGGGGACTGGCGCTTGTCGGCTCCATCTGTGCTATCTTTGCCGGGGTTCCCCTCTACCTCGCCGGCTTGGTTTTGGGCATCCCCGCCGTGGTGTTCACCGCTCTGGGTAAAGTGCATTTTAAATAGCTAGTGTTCACACCCTTTCCAGGGTATTGACAGGAAGGGATTGTTACTGTATTTTTAAGCTAAAACCCATAAAGGAGGGACAAAGGATGGAAAGTCAGGAGGAGAAAAAAGTGGAAAAGACTTGGAAGCCCATGGTTGGGGGAATCTTAGCCATCATCGCCGGTATTATCGGGTGCATCGGCGGCATAGGGATTGCCGTGTTGGGGGGAGTTGCCGGGGGAATACTGTCGGTGATTGGTCTGGGCGGGCTCGGCGGTGTCGTTGTTGTTGTGGGGGTAATCGTGCTGATACTGGGGATAATAGCTATAGTGGGCGGCGTTAATTCCATGAGGAGAAAGTCCTGGGGGCTGGCGCTTGCAGGCTCAATTTGCGCCGTGTTTTGCCCAGGCCCGTTCGCCATTCCCACAATCTTAGGGATACTGGCAATTATATTCGTCGCTATAGGGAAGGGCGAGTTCCGGTAAAGTCCCTGGCAGGTTAAGTGACCTTAACAGGTGATGTGAATCAGCCCGGCAACCCTTTTCCCCTGCTCGGTAAGCTCATCTAGCTTTGCCAGGGCTTCCCGTGACGGCTGAATAATCAGGCTTAAATTCCGTTCCCTGGCCCATTTTTCCACTTCAGGGGCTAATTTAGCCTTGCCGTCCGTTCCTGTGCCCACGATTATCGCCTCAGGTTCGCCGCTCACCAGTTTCTCTATTTCTTCTCTCCTGATGTTGTGGCTGCCGAACATCAGGAAGCCGCCTTTCCGGTGCTTCACCGTTCCATCGCTGAAGATAAGGACATCCCGGCGGTGCTTTTTGCCATCAATCACGATGGAGCCAAATTTGAATTCGCCTATTTTAGCCATAACTCCTCCTTTTTCCCTTTGAGCCCTTTTGCCTGGCGACCCTTCGCTTGCTTTCCTGCTTTATCGCCCTGCCGTGCTTGAAGGGGTTTAGATTTACAAAGCCCCTGGACATAGTCCTCCTAGATAAAGCCATCTTTTGCCCGGGACAGCACTTCGTCGATGTTTTCTCCTTCTGCCCTGATTTGCCTTATCGCCCGGTCAATTTTGTCGTGCCTGTAGCTGTCCTTGAGGTCGGCTAGCTGCTGGTAATAGCCGACCCTCCTCCCCAGTTTGAAGTTGAGCCTTTCCTCCTCCGGCAGGCTGAGATACTCGCTTACAATACCGAGGCACTTCGGCTTATCCCGGGGCATTTTGCCCTCTACCTCCATCAGCAGGTTGAGTATGTGGTCGCTTTTAAGGTAGCTGGCGACCTCCAGGTTCTCGATGAGGACGCCTATCTCCTCCACCACCTCGTCCTCCGTGGGCGGCTCGAAATCGCCGTCCTCTATTTTAGCCCACAGCGGCATAAGGGGGTTAACGTGGAGGCTGCGCAGCCTGATGTAATCGGGGTTGATTTCGTTCAACACCCGGGCTGTTTGCCGGGCATGCTCCAGGGACATCTTCCTTCCCCCGAGCCCGGGCATGACATACTCGCACAGGGAGATGCCCGCCTCCCTGACCTTTCTCCCCCCGGTAATGTGCTGCTCGGCGCTAGCCCCCTTCTGCATATAGGCAAGGATGGGGTCGTAGCCGCTTTCCAGCCCGATATGAATCCGGTCCAGTCCGGCGCTTTTGAGCTCCTTTAGCTCCTCTAAAGATTTTCTGGCTGCGGTGTGAGAGCGACCATAGGTAGTAACCCTGTCCAGGCTGGGGAAAGTTTCCCTGAGGAAAGCGACTACCGGGACAAGCTCCGCCGTTCTCATAATGAGGCTGTTGGAGTCCTGGAGAAAGGCGGATTTACCGCCGGCGAAAAGCCAGAGGGCGACATTGTGGACGCACTGCCCGTATTCAGGCTGCTGGCATAGCATTGCCGCCACCTCCCTGGTGCTGCCGCCGTAGCCCCTTTTCCAGGCTGTCTCGCTTATGCCCTCGGCGATGCTCTTTGCCGCCTCGATGTCCCGGCGAATTTCATCCACCCCCCTCAGCTCAAACTTAGTCCCTTTATACACCGGGCAGAAGAGGCATTTATTCCAGGGGCAGTTCCTGGTGGCTCTTATCAGCAGGGAGTAAGCCTCGCTGGGCGGTCTTATCGGGCCGAGTTCAAAGGTACACCTCAGCTTTTCGGGAGCAAGACGGCGTAGCATCGCTGGTTATTTTATCTTTATCGGCGGGAGGCTGGCAAATAGACCCTGAGGTATAATTGTGGTAGCATTAGCAGTTTAATGAAGCCAATTGAGCTGATTTCCTTCGACGCTGAGGGAACGCTGGTAACTCCCAATTTCAGCCAGGCTATCTGGCACGAAACTATCCCCGCCCTTTATGCCCGGAAGAACAATATTGAGCTTGCCCGGGCCAGGGAAATCGTTGCCGGGGAATATGCCAGGGTGGGCGACCAGAGGCTGGAATGGTATGACATCGGATACTGGTTTGGCTATTTCCAGCTTGGTCCTCCTGAGCCGGCGATTAAAAGCTGTGTCGCCAGAGTAGGCTATTATCCCGAGGTAAAGGAGGTCCTTTCCTCGCTGGAGGGACGCTATAAGCTGGTTGTTTCCTCGGGCACGCCGCTGGAGCTGCTGGAGCCTCAACTGGAGAGCATTAAGAATTATTTTGCTGGTATTTTTTCGTCAATTTCACTATGTAAGGGGCTGAAAACGCCCCGGTTTTATGCTTATGTGTCTGAGCTGATGAAGGTGAGTCCTGACCGGATTGTCCATGTCGGCGATAGCTGGCAGTTTGACTACCTTAACTCCCGGCAGGCGGGCATAAATGTCTTCCACCTTGACCGAGAGCAGGGCAGCGGGGAGTCGCTGACCAGCCTGCTGGAGCTGGAAACCCGGCTGGCTCAACTATGACGGGGAGCATTTATCTCCCTGGGGCGGAGGGAGCTTTTTATGCTGGGGTATTGACACCAACTTACCCTCTCGGCATAATTAGTAATTAATCACATTTAATTTAACAAGGAGGTGTGAAGAATGGTTAAAAAATTGTTACTGGTAATTGCTGCCCTGGCTCTTGTTGTTCCCCTGGTAGGTTGTGGTCCCAAGCTCGCCATTACCACTACTTCTGTGCCTGGCGGAACAGCGGGCGAAGCTTACACTGCCACCCTTGTGGCTAGTGGCGGCACCGGTGAGTATACCTGGTCGGTTGCCTCCGGTGATTTGCCTGACGGGCTGAGCCTTAGCAACGCTGGTGCTATCTCGGGCACTCCTACGGCGGCGGGGACTTTTGCCTTTACCGTCGAGGTGAACGATGGTAAGAACACGCTCTCCCAGGCTCTCTCTATTGTAGTAGCTGAGGCGGCTCCCGTGGCGCTCGCCATTACCACTACCTCTTTACCCGACGGGACAGTTAACCAAACCTACGATGCTACTCTTGAAGCTGTTGGCGGCACGGGTGAATATACCTGGTCCATCGTCTCAGGCAACTTATCCGAAGGGCTGAGCCTGAGCACTGGCGGCGTTATCTCCGGCACTCCCACGGTGGAAGGCACTTCTACCTTTACCGTCGAGGTGAACGATGGTGAAGCCAATGTCACCGCGGAGCTGTCTATTGTGGTAGTAGCTGAGGCGGCTCCCGAGGCGCTCGCCATTACCACTACCTCTTTACCCAGCGGGACGGTTAACGAAACCTACGAGGAAACCCTTGAAGCCACTGGCGGCTCGGGGTTTTATAGCTGGTCAATCTCCTCAGGCAACTTATCCGAAGGGCTGAGCCTGAGCACTGATGGCGTTATCTCCGGCACTCCGACTGCGGCAGGCACCTCTAACTTTACCGTCAAGGTAAACGATGGCGAGACCAATGTCACTGCGGAGCTGTCTATTCTCGTGAATGAGGCAGCGTGAGATAGTGCCTATGGAATAAGGGAGCATTCCTTAACTTTTGAGGGTAAGTTAGGATGTCACCCGCCAGCTAACGGGTGACATCCTAATTTTTTTTGGGTGGAGTATGGAAAAGCTCGGTCAGCTCGACAGTTTGAAAATCGTGGTGTTAGCCGAGAACTCCGTTCTCTACGGAAGCCCTTACCTGGGGCAGCACGGAGTCTCCTTTCTCCTCCAGGGAGCGAAGGGGAGGAATAAGAAGAGAGTCCTCGTTGATGTGGGTCAGGACTCCCCGGCACTTCTCCGCAATATGGAAATGATGGATGTCTCGCCGTCGTCCATTGATGCCATTGTGCTGACTCACTGCCACTACGACCATACGCAGGGAGTGGCGAGGATGCTCCGGGAGATAGGCAAGGAAGGCGTTCCCGTAATCGCCCATCAGGATATTTTCCGCCTGAATTTCCTCACCGAGCCCCGTTTCCGGCATATAGGCATTATGCCCGGCGACTCCCGGGAGGAGATAGAAAAGGCTGGCGGCAGTCTGGTGCTCACCAGAGACCCTGTTGCCCTCATGCCCGGGATTACCACCACCGGCGAGGTGAAGAGGCAGACCGACTTTGAGTCGGTGGGGACAGAGCTGAAGACGATGGAGGACGGAGTAGCCCGGGATGACCGGATGCTCGACGATATATCCGTGGTGGCGAACGTTAAGGAGAAAGGACTGGTAATTGTTACCGGTTGCAGCCACGCTGGAATTGTTAATATCGCCCGGCAAGCCCTGGAACTGACCCGCTGCGGCAGGATAGAAGGCATCATCGGTGGTCTGCACCTTGTCGATGCGTCCGATGACAGGGTAAAAAAGACGGTGGAAGAGCTTCGTAAACTGGACCCGGGGTGGCTCTGCGCCGGTCATTGCACCGGCTTTAAGGCGCAGGTGGAGCTTTATCTCGCCCTCAAGCAGAAGTTCTCGCCGTTACATACCGGAATGCAAATTGAGATTTAAGCCGTGGTGAGAAATCAGCCGCGATTGTCGGACTTGCCTTTTATCACCGATGGATGTAAATTAATGGCTTATTGTCCTATTCGGGGCAGGCATTGAAATGAACCGGAGAAGGGTGGTTGTCAGCGGCGTGGGCGCGGTAACTCCCCTGAGCACTGGAGCGGAGAAGTCCTGGCAGGCGTTGTGCCAGGGAAAATCAGGGGTGAGGCGAATCACCAGGTTTGACCCTTCGGACTTTAAGTGCCAGATTGCCGCCGAGGCAAGCGATTTTCACCCCGAAGACTTCCTGGATAAGAAAAAAATCCGCCATACCGACCCTTTTATTCATTATGCCCTGGCGGCGACCAGCATGGCTTTGGATGACTCCGGCTTAGCCATTAATAGCCGCAATGCCAGCAGGATTGGTGTGGTTTTGGGCTCCACGGTGGGAGGAATGGATATTTATGCCCGGAACCACCTTGCCCTTAATGAAAAAGGACCTGAGGGTGTTTCTCCCTTCTTTATTCCCGGCTTTATTCCCAACATGGCGGTGGGGGAGGTCGCCATCGCTTTCGGTGCCCGGGGACCGTCAAAGTGCGTGGCTACTGCCTGCGCCAGCGGAAGTCATGCCATCGGCGACGCCTTAAGGCTGGTTCAATATGGTGAGGCTGATGCCGTGATTGCCGGGGGAAGCGATGCCTATGTTATTCCTATGGGCATCGCCGGCTTTGATAAAATGAGGGCACTATCGCGGAGGAACGACGCACCCCAAAAGGCAAGTCGTCCCTTTGATAAAGACCGCGATGGCTTCGTTGTTGGTGAAGGAGCCGGCATTTTAATTGTTGAAGAGCTTGGCTCGGCTCTAAGCCGGGGGGCAAAGATTTATGCTGAACTCATTGGCTATGGCTCCAATATCGACGGGGTGCACATCACCGAGCCTGACTGGGAAAGCCAGACCCGGTGCATCCAGCTGGCGTTGAACGACGCCGCCATATCGCCCGGGGAGGTCGATTATGTCAACGCCCACGGGACATCCACCCAGCTCAATGATGTGGCTGAGACCAGGGCGATAAAGGCGGCTCTGGGGAAGCACAGCAGGGAGGTGGCGGTAAGCTCCAATAAGTCCTCCATGGGGCACTTACTGGGGGCGGCGGGCGCCGTGGAGGCTATCTTCACCCTCCTTACCCTTCGCGATGACCTTATCCCCCCGACGCTAAATTATGAGACGCCCGACCCCGAATGTGACCTTGATTATGTCCCCAACGTCGCCCGAAAAGCCCGGGTCAATGTGGCTTTGTCCAACTCCTTTGGCTTCGGCGGGGCTAACGCCGTCCTCGTTTTCAGGAAGTTCACCGGCTAGCTCACCGGATGCTCTCCACGGCTTCCCATAGCTCCGTTTCGCTGGTAAAAGCGCCTATCTTGATGTAGCGGATAATTCCCTTTCGGTCTATAAAGTAGGTGGTGGGAATATACTGCACATTATATCTCTGGGATACCTGGGCGCCCGCACCCAGGGCTACGGTGAAGTGTAGCTCATAGTCGCCGAAGAACTGCTCTACCCGGGAACGGCTTTCTGCCGTGTTGACAACTATTACCGCCATATCGCCGTTTTGTTCTGCCACCTCTTCAAATTTGACCAGCTCCGCCCGGCAGGCAGGGCAGTAAATCGCCCAGAAGTTGAGCACCACCGGCGTCCCCTTTAGCTCCGACAGGGTTATTTCCGCGCCTGACAGGGTGTCCAGGGTGAAGTCCGGTGCCCCTTTGTCTAGCTGAGGCGCTGTCTCCCGGGGAGTGCACGCTGCGGCGCTTCCCACGAGGGCAAATACGCCGAGGAGCAGTCCTGCCCCCGCCAGCCACCTTTTTAGCTTTCTGGCGCCCATGTGATGCTGGATACAGGATAGTATAATTTACCGGTTAGCATTAGTATGCCTATGGTAATCAGCAGCGCTGCGCTCACTATTGTGGTAACAAGGGCATGGCGGCTGAGCCATCTCAGGTATCGTGAAGCTGCTCCTAATCCCAGACCAACAATGATGAAGGGTATTCCCAGTCCCAGGGAATAAGCCAGCAGAAGATAAACTCCCTGCCACGCCGTTTGAGAGCTCCAGGACAGTGCCAGTATCCCTCCGAGCACCGGACCGACGCAGGGAGTCCAGCCGAAGGCGAATATCGCTCCTACCCCTAGAGACCTCAAATATCCTGTCCCCCGGGCTTGATTTGGAGAAAGGCGTTTCTCGTAGTTCAGCCAGGGTAGCTTTTGTGCCGCAATCAGGAACAAGCCGAATATAATCAGCAGCACGCCAGCGATATTGTCCAGTAACCCGAATGGCACCATGCCGCCCACTAGGCCCAGGGAAGCCCCCAGGGCGATAAAGACCAGGGAGAAGCCGGCGATGAAGCTGATGGTGTGGAGGAGGATGTATCCCCGGCCCGGAGGGCTCTCGGTCAGCACCGAGCTGCCGGCAATGTTGGCGATATATACCGGCACCAGCGGCAGGATACACGGCGACAGGAAAGATAGTATCCCCGCGGCTAAGGCTACTGGAAACGTTATCGCTGGCATACAGACATCCTCGGGCTATCTTTGTGATTTTAACACAATCTTGCCCGGTCTCATCAGTTCTAATCTTTTTTCTCTATAAGAGGTGGGGTTGTTTAACAACCTATCCCCCTGGAGAAGATAAGAGAGGAGCTGGTGCCCCTCTCTAAAAGGCTCTTCCTCAAGGGGTAGTTAAGGAGAGTCAAAGAGAGGTGAAACCTCTCTTCTAATTCCCAGGGGGGTGAGGTTAGCCAGCACTCTCTATAAGCGGTGCAATTTGCCTGCGGCGTCCAATTTGATACAATAAAAGCGTAATGATTTTCGGGGCTGTAGCTCAATTGGGAGAGCGCCTCCTTTGCACGGAGGAGGTCAGGGGTTCGAATCCCCTCAGCTCCACGGGGAGGGATCGCATAGTGGTCTAGTGCGGCCGCCTGCTAAGCGGTTGCCCTGAGAAATCGGGGTCGTGGGTTCGAATCCCACTCCCTCCGCCAGTTGGGAAAAGTTGTTGCTGGCGAGCCCGCATTTCAGTATGACAAGTGGGAAAACAATAGCGAGAAAAATAAAGGCGTAAAAATGTTATGTGAAGGCGTTGAACGTAATTGAAAGGGGGAAATAATATTATGACTAACCAAACAATTAAGCCCACCGGCTGTTGTGAGCCGTTTAATCCCGAACCCTGGCAGGACAAGGAAATGACGTGGCAGGATAAATTATTCGTGAAAGACCATGTTACCAGTTTTTTTCATATTCCCCTGAACATGGGCAAGAGAATTATCAAAAATATGGAGTTAATCCAAAAAGCTGGAGCCAGAGCACCATACCAGCTAATGCTTACCGACGAAAAATCACTTTGGGGTGCCGATATTTACATTGATGTTGCCAAAGACGTTTCGGGAGCGCAAATGGCTAAACTCTCTGGTACATTTTTGACGAAGGTTTTTGAGGGACCATATCAGAATGCCGGTAAATGGGCGGTGGAAATGAAAGAATATGTAAAAAGCAAAGGTGAGGAACTGAAAAAATTATATTTTTCCTACACTACTTGCCCGAGATGCGCCAAAGCATATGGGAAAAATTATGTTGTGCTTTTTGCGCAAATTAAATAAAGCGGCGGATTGTTAACCCTTACTTGATATTGCCCAGCCGTTCCTTTAAGTAAGCAATCATTTTCACCGGCGTGGGGTCAGCCTGGTTCAGCATTGCCAGGTAGTAGCTTGTCCAGTCGCCGAGAAAGACGAGGCTCATCATCTGGGAAAGCCGGCCCTCGCCCTGGCTGTCAACAGTCTCGTGTTTAACCCCCGACCTCTCCAGTATCTCGGCGGTTATCTGGTACCGTGCCAGTATTCGGTGGTGCAGCGACGGCGAGCGGAGCAAGATTACATAACACCTCTCCGCCATTTCCCGGGGAAATTCATAGCCCACCACGGAGTTGTGGTCAAGCTCGGGGAAGGTCTCGTAAAAAGCCCAGCTCTTGCTGTTTTCGTTGAACTGCCCCTTCCACCGCTGCGCCACCGGCGAGAGCATCCCTGCGCCGTAGATGACGATGAGCTTGCCCCAGAGCCTCAGGGCGAGCTGCTTTGCGGGATTGCCTGACGACGGTATGTCTTCGGTCAGTTTACCCCCGGTTGTCTCCAGCGTTTTAATCGCTTCCTCCACCCCGGCTTCCCCCTGTTCCATAAATCCCAGCCGGCAAAGCAGCGCCACCAGGGGAATGAAGCTGTAGCCCAGGGCAGCCCGGGGCTGCGCCGAGTAGCCGATGGTGAACACCGGTATCCCTCTCGCCTCAGCCAGCTCCTTCAGCTTTCCCCCGGTGGTGATGGCGAGCTTGGGGCAGTCCCGCTCCAGAGCCCGGGTGAAGCTGGAGAGGGTCTCCTCGGTATTTCCGGAGTAGCTGGAGGCGATGACCAGCGTTCTGGAGTCGGTGAAAGCAGGCAGGTCGTAGTCGCGGTGGACGAAGATGACTGGTCGGGCTAGATGGAAGGCGAGGTTTCGTAGTAGCTCGGCGCCGATAGCCGAGCCTCCCATGCCGCAGATGACGACCTTGTCCACCTTAGCGAAGCCAGCGGGCAGGGCAAAGCGGCGGCTCTTTTGCCAGGCTTCGCCAAGCTGCCCTGGCAGCCTGCGGATGTGCTCCCTCATCCCCTCGGGGTCATAGCGGGGGTATATTTTGGGGTCATCAAGGTCAATCATAGTCCCGTTACCCTCCTGCCCTCCTCAAGCAGCCGGGCTACTTTTCCCGGGCTTCCTGCCTCGGCATAGATGCGGACCAGCGGCTCCGTGCCCGAAAGTCTGATGAGCAGCCACGACTCATCGCCCAGGAAGAAACGGAAGCCGTCGGTGGTATCCCTCCGGGTCACTTTCTCCCCGGCGATGCGGTCGGCTGTGGTGGAGGCGAGATGGGTCTCAATTGCCCCGCGTTTGCCCTGGGGGATATGGACATCAACGCGGTCATAGTAGTGAGGTCCGACTTTGTCAAACAAATATTTAAGTAGCTGGGAAGGCGTCCTGCCTGTTTTAGCCATAAAATCAAGGAAGTAAAGTCCCGCCACGAAGGCGTCTCTTTCGGGAATATGACCCCGGAAGCCGTAGCCGCCGCTCTCCTCGCCGCCAATCATTGCCTCGTGCTCCAGCATCAGAGGGGCGACATATTTGAACCCCACTGCGGTCTCGTAGACCGGGACATGGTAGATTTGCCCCAGCCGGGAGAGCATATTGGTGGAGGTCAGCGTCTTCACTATGGCGCCGCGCTCGCCGCGGACCTCCAGCAGGTAGAGGCACAAGAGGGCGAAGACCTGGTGCTGATTTAGGAATGTCCCCTCCTCGTCGATGATGCCGATGCGGTCGGCGTCCCCATCGGTAGCCAGTCCCACAGCGGCTTTTTGCTCCACCACCAGCAGGGAGAGCCGGGTCAGGTTTTTGGCAATTGGCTCCGGCTGGATGCCGGGGAAGGCGGGGTTTCGCTCGGCGTTGATTTCGGCGATGTTCATCTTCCCGCCCCCGAGTATTTCGGCGAAATATCCCGCCCCGGCTCCATACATGGAGTCCACGATTACGGCTAGCTTGTGGCGGCGCAGCTCTTTTGTGGAAATGAGCTCTTCCAGGTGGTTGAGGTAGGCAGGACGGGGGTCAAGGTGGTCTAAGAGCCCTTTCTTTAGAGCCCGGTCCAGGGCAAGCCGTTTAATTTTCCCGCTGCGAACGGCAGCGGCGATTTCCTTCTCTATCAAGGCGAGGACCTCGTCGGAAACGCTGGCGCCCTCCCCTGAGCGGCATTTAAGGCCGTTCCACTCCCCGGGATTATGGCTTGCGGTAATGATGATAGCCCCGGCGGACCTGGTAGCGGCGGCGGTATAGCTTACCACCGGCGTGGGGGCGGGTTTAAGGCAGAGGCGGGTCTTGATGCCGCTGCCCGCGGTTACCTCCGCCGCAGCCGCAGCGAAGTCCTCCGAGGCAAAGCGGGTGTCATAGCCGATGACCAGCCCTTTCTGGCTCAGTCCCTCTTTCTTCAGGTAGTCGGATACCCCTTGAGCGCAGAGGCGCACATTGTCAAAGGTGAAGTCCGCGGCGATGACCCCCCTCCAGCCGTCGGTGCCGAACTTGATGGGACTTTTCGCCATAGCCATACTTCCTTAGTTTCTAGATTATAACAGCAGCGGGGGGTGCGAGGAATAGTCCTCGGTCATTGCGAGCGAAGCAATCCCCGGGAAAGTCAAAAATCAAAATGCAAAATGACAAAGCAAAGGTTAAAAAGCAACGTATTTTTACATTTTGAATTGTAATTTTGATTTTTTATCTTTGATTTTTGATGTTGTTTAGGATTTAAGCTTGAGGTTGCTTTGTCGTCCGGCTCAGGGGCTAGCCCGTCCTGCCGAACTCCTTTTCCAGATGGCGGGAGGTAAGCTGTATCATCGTTGGTCTGCCGTGAGGGCAGGTGCGGGGCTGGGTTGCCCCCTCAAGCTGCCGTATAAGGGCGAGCATCTCTTCGTGGCTCAGCTGCTGTCCTCCCCTGATGGCGGCGTGACAGGCAAGCGACTGGGCTACTTTCTCCTCCCAGGGGGTCATCTCATCCTTGCCGTCAAGGCTGGTGAACAGGGCGCTCACTACCTCGGCGAGATTTGCCCTGCCGGCGAGCGCCGGCACGCTGCGTATTAAATAGCTCCTGGTGCCGAAGGGCTCAATGTCAAACCCGAACCGGGCGAGCCTCTCTCTGTTGCTGTTGAGTATTTCCTCCTCCCGGGGGCTGAGCTCCAGGCTCATCGGCTCCAGTAGTCCCTGGACCTCGACCTCCTCTCTGGACCACTGGGAAAGTATTTTTTCATAGAGTATCCGCTCGTGCGCCGCATGCTGGTCAATGAGGTAGAGTCCTTCCGGTCCCTCGGCGACGATGTAGGTGCTGGCGAACTGTCCCAGGACGCGGAGGACGGGCAGGTTGACCAGCGGGGCGGTCAGGACTGGCTCCCTCTCGCTCACCATGGGGAGGCTCTCTAGCTGGTATGAGCCGGTCATCGCCGTTAAGGGGTGGAGTGGTTTTGCCACCGCTGCCCGCCGCAGCGCTCCCCCCACCGCTTTCTCCATGGTGGCGAAGACCGCCTGTTCGTGGTGAAACTTTATCTCTGTCTTGGCGGGGTGGACGTTGACATCAATTTCCCTCCCCGGCAGCGACAGGTTGAGTATCACTATAGGGTGCTTACCTTCCATCAGCAAGCCGTGATAAGCCTGCTCCACTGCCCGGGCGAGGAGAGGACTTCGTATCCAGCGGCGGTTGACGAAGAGACTGAGGCAATTGCGGCTGGTCCGGCTAAGAGAGGGCGGGCTGATGAGTCCGCTGACGCTGGCAAAAGCGTCCCCGTCCTTCACCTCCAGCATCCTCTGGGCTGTCTCCACCCCGTATACCTGGCTGGTGGCGTTTCGCAAGCCTCCATCGCCGGGGGTGTGCAGGATGGCGCGCTTGTCCAGCATTAAGCTGAACCTCACCTCGGGGAAGATGAGGGCATACTGGCTCAGGAGATAAGCGATGTGGCTGTTTTCCGTGGCTCTTGATTTGAGGAACTTCAGCCGTGCCGGAAAATAGCGGAACAGCCGGTGCACCGTCACCGTAGTCCCCTGCGCCCGGGCGCGGCTTTCCCTGACGGCGAGCTCCCCCTTTCTCAGGCAGAGGTAGCTGCCCACCGCCTCTGCGGCGGCCCTGGTGAGAATTTCCACCTCCGCCACGGCGGCGATGCTTGG
>CAYHBC010000031.1:9891-13550 GCA_964354775.1 uncultured Dehalococcoidales bacterium | reverse complement strand
AGGAGCTGCCCCAGATACTCTCTCAGCTCCGCTCCCAGCTCGGGATGCTTCAGCGCCAGGGACATTGTGGCTTTGAGCCACCCGGGGATAGTCCCGGTATCGTAGTAATCGCCTTCAATTTCATACCCCAATACCGCCTGTCTGGGGAGCAGCCGCTTCAGCCCGTCGGTGAGCTGAATCTCGCCGCCGGCTCCGGGGGCGGTGGACTCCAGTTCGGGAAAAATCTCCGGCGTGAGCACATAGCGCCCCATAATAGCCAGGTCTGAGGGAGCCTGCGACGGCTCGGGCTTTTCCACGAGGTCCTTGATTTGGTAGACTCCCCGGGCTACCTTTTCCGCCTTGACTATGCCATACCTCGCCACCTCCTCCGGCGTCACCCTTCTCAGGGCGACAACGCTGCTGCGGCGTTCCTCAAAGAGGCTCACCATTTTCTTAAGCACCAGCTCTCCCTGCCCGAAGAAGTCGTCGGGAAGGATTAGGGCGAAGGGCTCTTTCCCCACCGCATCCCGGGCGCAGAGCACGGCATGACCCAGTCCGAGCTGCTCCTTTTGATGGACAAAGGAGATGCGGGCGAGGTGGGGAAGGGAGGATATTTTAGCTAAAAGGTCCGCCTTGCCTTTCTGGCGGAGTGCCTCCTCCAGGGCTACGCTCTTATTGAAGTAGTCTTCAATGGCGGTTTTCCCCCGGGAGGTTATTATGGTTACCAGCGCAATACCGCAGGCGGCGCATTCCTCCACGGCATACTGGATAATGGGCTTGTCCACCAGGGGGAGGATTTCCTTGGGGACGGACTTGGAGAGAGGCAGGAATCTCGTGCCCCAGCCAGCGGCAGCGATGACTGCTTTTCTGACCTTCATCTTCAAGCGCCGAACTTTTCCAGTTTCAGGGCATTAGCCATAGCCAGGGGCATAATTTCCGTGGCGGGGAAGCGTCCCAGCCCGCCGGTGAGGCAAGCCTCTTCCGAGAAGGTGGACACTTTATCGCGGCGGCACCATTTAGAGCGCAGCATAAAGGGGACGGGGTGCCAGGTATGTAGCCCCAGTGTTGCCGGGGTGGAGTGGTCTCCGGTAACGATGAGGACATCGGGCTCCAGCGTAAGGAGCTGGGGCAGCGACTGGTCAACTTCTTCAATAGCCTGGACTTTAGCCTCGTAGTCCCCGTCCTCACCCCGGGAGTCGGTGCCCTTAAAATGGATGAAGAAGAAATCGTAGTCCTGGTAGTGGCGGCGCAGGCTTTCTAGCTGCTCGGTTATGTTGTTCCCTGACGGCAGTTGCTCCATCCCCACCAGCCGGCCTAGACCGCGGTACATCGGGTATAGGGCGATGGCTGCGGGCGTTAATTTATAGATTTCAGGCATAGACGGTATTTCGGGAAGTTGGGAAAACCCTCGCAGCAGCACCATATTGGCCGGGGAGCTGTTTTTCAGCAATCTCTCCGCCTGCTGGATGAGGCTGTTGACCAGCCTGGCGGTCTTTTTTGCCTCTGGCGTCATCGCCTCTACCTTTCGGGGAGCCACCCCGGTCTGCTGGGGGTCGGAAGCGATTAGGTCGGGGGATAGCCCCTCGCCGCGAAGAATGAGCGAGAAGCGGTGCCCCCTGACCGGCGTTATCAGGATTTCAACTCCAGAGAGGGTAATCTGGCTTAGTAGCCGACACAGCCTGGCGCTCTCTTCCGTGGGGATTCGTCCTGCCCTCCTGTCGGTAACGAATCCCCGCTCATCGACGGTGCTGAAGTTGCCCCGGGCGGCGACATCGCTCCTCTTTACCTCCAAGCCTATTCCCAGGGCTTCGACGATTCCCCGCCTGACGTTATATTTAACGGGGTCGTATCCGAAGAGCCCCAGGTGTCCCGGCGCGCTGCCGGGGGTAATTCCCGGGCTTACCGGGTCAACGAGCCCGCAGACCGACTCCTCCGCCACCCGGTCCAGGTTTGGTTTTTTAGCTGCTTCCAGCTCCGTCTTGCCGCTCCGGGGGTGGGGCAGTCCCCCCAGTCCGTCTATTACCAGGAACACTATCTTGGACGGCGATTGGCGGGAGAGCCTTTTCATCAGCTCAAAATCAATCATAGCCCCGCCATTTTAACGGTTTAGGCCTGCTGTTGACAAGCCATTCTCACCGAAATAGTATGAAAGCAGTGAGTGAGATGCTTATCCTCGGGGTGGATGTCGGGGGCACCAAGATTGCCGCCGCTGTTGTCGCTGAAAGAGGGAAAATCGCCGCCCGGGGCTATAGCCCTACTGAAGCTCAAGCCGGTCCCGGGGTGGTAATAAATAACATCGTTGCCACCATTGCTCAGGCAATATCTTCGGCTGGTCTTGCCCCCCGCCAGCTTTCGGGCATCGGCATTGCCGCTGCGGGCATTATAGATTCAGGGAGCGGCAGGGTTATCTTTTCCCCCAATATTCCCGGCTGGCGGGAAGTGCCCCTGAGAGACATCGTCCAGGAGCGGTTCAGCCTCCCGGTCTATCTGGGTAACGATGCCACTCTGGCAGCCCTGGGGGAGTGGCGCTTCGGGCTGAAGAAGAAGGTGTCCGACCTCATTTACATCACGGTAAGCACTGGAATTGGCGGGGGCATCATTTGCCACGGCAGGCTTTATACCGGCGTCCTCGGAGTCGCCGGCGAGGTGGGGCATATGACCATAGATGTGAACGGGCCGCAGTGTAACTGCGGCAGCGTGGGGTGCTGGGAGACGCTGGCTTCGGGCACCGCCTTAGCCCGGGAGGCGGTAAAGGAAATCAAGGGCGGCGCCTCTACCGCCATTACCGGGCTTGTCGGAGGCGATTTAAGCCGGGTGGAGGCGAAAGTCGTCTTCCAGGCGGCTAAGCAGGGGGACAGGCTCGCCAGCGAGCTTATCTCCCGCCTGGGGTATTATCTCGGAGTGGGTCTAGCCAACCTGGTCAACATTTTCAATCCTGAGCTGGTCCTGGTCGGCGGCGGCGTGGCGAAGATGGGCGACCTCCTGCTTGAGCCGGCAAAAAAGGTGGTCCGGGAAAGAGCCTTTGCTACAGCAGCGGGGGCGGTCCAGATTAAGCCGGCGTTGCTTGGGGACGATTCCAGCATATTGGGTGCGGTGGCTTTCGTCCTGGCTCACCTCGCCGGAGGTAAATAGTATGCCGTCAGCTTACTTTGTGATATAATGCCAGACAAGGAGGTGCTAGATTATGGTATCACTGATTATGGGCATAGTCTGCCTGGTATTTGGCATCCTCGTGCTTATCTTCCCCAAGATACTCAACTATCTCGTAGGTATCGTGCTCATCATAATCGGTGTGTTCTACCTTATCCCTCATCTTCCCTTCTGAGCTAGCTATCTTGCCCGAACTCCCCCTTTGCCAGGGACACGAAGATAACCGCCAGGACTCCCGGGGTGCCCGAGGGAAGGGCGCAGATAGCCCCAGCCAGGGCGAGCCCGAAACTGCTTCTTTTTATCGCCGCCCTGCCGCCAAATATGGCTGCCAGACCCAGTAGTATGAGGCTGGCTCCGATGATAACGGCGATTAGGGGGTATTGTTTAAGGATGCTGAACGGGTCTCCCAGATTGGGGAGAGAAGGAAGCCAGAGGGGGACGTTGAGTCCGATGAGGATGGCTAAGAGTCCGAAGATTACCTGGGCTACTCCTACGGTAACGCTCAGGATTCCCCCGGCGCTGAGTAATCC
>CAYHBC010000031.1:6342-9791 GCA_964354775.1 uncultured Dehalococcoidales bacterium | reverse complement strand
TTACCTGGGCTACTCCTACGGTAACGCTCAGGATTCCCCCGGCGCTGAGTAATCCCCCTCTTTCTCCCGACATTTATTCGCCTCAAACCGCTGGCAGGGGTGTATTTATTTTTGCTATCTTACCCCCTTGAGCTAGCCCCTTGCAAATAACCGCCGGGGTTGGCTTTAACTGGTTTATGAGCTAAAATCTAAGGGAATTTAGCGGGGAAGAGATGATATCGGAGGCAATTAAAAGACAGCTCAAGCTCCCCGAGGTGGGGCAGCTTGGTTATGTGGTAAGCGATGTGGACGAGGCGATTGACCGCTATAAAGAGACCTTTGGAGTGGGTCCGTGGATGCTGCTGGACGTGAGACCTGAGCCCTGTATTGAGGGGGGAAGAGAGGTGCACCCGCTACTGAGAATAGCGCTGGCGTATGCCGGTTCAGTCCAGGTAGAGTTTATTCAGTTGATGGAGGGCGAGAGCTTCCATCTCCAGCATGTCAAGGAATCCGAGGGGGAGGTGCATCATCTCGGTTTTATGGTCCAGAATATAGGCAGGAGGCTGGATGCCTATGGTAAGAGGGGCATAGGGGTATTGCAGAGAGGGACTATAAAGGAGGCTGGCGTTAGGGTGGATTATGCCTATCTGGATACGGTGGGGCAGGCGGGCATCATCATTGAGCTTCTCCAGTGGCGTTTGGGTCCGCTGCCTTTACCCGTAAACAGGGTGACCTTCAACCTGGCTTGTAGAATAGGGGCGAAGACCCTGCTCAAGGAGCGGATAATCAGGTAAGGAGACAACTTATGGGTAAGATTTACGGAGGTCATCTGGTGGCAAAGTATCTCCGAGATGTTGAGGATGTGTCCACCGTGTTTTCTATTCCCGGAGGTCATATTGACCGCATCTACGATGGATTTCTGGAATACGGGACGCAGCTTGTGGTGGTAAGGCATGAGCAGGCGGCGGCGATGATGGCTCATGCCTGGTCAATCTTTAAGGGTCAGCCCGGGGTATGTCTGGTCACCGCCGGACCCGGGTTTACCAATGCGCTGACCGGCGTGGTTAACGCTTATCTGGATAATGTTCCCCTGGTCCTGTTGAGCGGCACTGCTCCCGTAAGGGACTGGAAAAAGGGAAGCCTTCAGGAAATGAACCAGACGGATATGATTAAGCCCGTGGTGAAGTGGTGCGAGACCTGCTATGACATAAGGAGGATACCGGAGTACCTTTCCCGGGCGTTCTGCTATGCGGTATCGGGACGTCCCGGTCCGGTATTTCTGGAGCTACCGCCGGATATTCTGGGCATAAGCGTTGATGAGGCGGAGGTAGTCTATCCGGCGAAGGGCAGCGTGGTATATACGACCCCTGCGGACGCCGATTTAGTCCGCAAGGCTGCCGGGTTAATCAACCGGGCGGAGAGGCCGGTGATGATTGGCGGGAGCGGAATAGGATTTAGCCACTGCGATAAAGAGCTCCGGGATTTTGTCAATAAGACGGGTATCCCCTTTATCCTGTTTAACAACGGCAGGGGGGCTATACCTGATGACCATCCGCTATCCCTGTGGGACGGGGGGCAGATGTCGTTGCTCACCGCTGCCCCTGAAGCCGACCTCATCCTTGCTCTGGGGATTCGGTTTAACTGGCTCCTGATGTATGGAGAGACTTTTCCCCAGGCAAAGCTCATCCATGTGGATATTGACCCCACGGAGGTAGACCGGAACCGGAAGGCGGATGTTGGTCTGGTGGGAGACATCGGGGCGGTATTAAGCCAGCTAAATAAAGAGGTGGACAAAAGAGAGCACCAGGGCTGGTTAAAAAGTTTGAGGGATACCTATCTTCCCCTGGTCGAAGGTGAAATCAAGGCAAGGCAGACGCCCTCGGAGCCGCTCCACCCCGCCAGGCTGGTGGAGCAGGTGAGAAAGGCTGCCGGTGACGACGCTCTCTACATAGTTGACGGCGGAGATACCAGCTATTTTGGAATGGTGGGGTTGAAAGCTAAAGAGAAGTCCTCGGTTATAGTAGCCGCCGGCGGTCTTTTTGGATGTCTCGGCACCGGGGTTCCCTTTGGCATAGCGGCTAAGCTAGCCAGGCCGGAGAAGACGGTGGTGGTGATAAATGGCGACGGCTCCTTCGGGTTCAATGCCATGGAATTTGATACCGCTGTCCGTCACAATATTCCCTTTGTCTGTGTTATATGCAATGACCAGGCATGGGGAATGATAAAGCACGGGCAGGAGATGTCTTATGACCGGGTGGTGGGTTCGGGGCTGGGGCTGGTCCACTATGAAAAGATGGTTGAGGCGCTGGGAGGATATGGCGAGTTTGTGACCAAAGACAAGGAGACCGTCCCGGCGATTGAGAGAGCGCTTGCCTCGGGCAAGCCTGCCTGCATTAATGTGCTCACCGACCCCAGCGTGACCAGCCCGGCGACGGTGTTGTTTGTCACTGCTCTGACCATGGAGCAGTAACAAAGCGGTTTATTCCACAAACCGCGAGGCAAACTCAGAGTGCTTCATTGACACGAAGGCAATCGCCGCTATACCGATGAGACCAAGCAGGGGGAGGAATGCCCCGCAGCAGCCGGCTAAGTCGGCGTGGTAGATTATGCCCAGAAGCGAGGGGATACCGGTGCAGAATAAAGAGTAAATAGCGCCCGCTAAAGCTAACCTGAAATTCTGTCTTTTCAGGGCATTAATGCCTCCAATTACCGCCACCATGGCTACTGCGGCGAAGGTAAATTCCGTTACTGCTCCCTCCCAGCCGGGAGGAAAGACCAGAGTGGGGAAGACCAGGGTTTTCCCTGCTTCGGCGCAGGCACCAGCGGCAATGGCTATTATTACTCCGATAACTCCGCCGGTGATGGTTAACACTGCCCCTGCGGTGAGCAGCTTGCTTCTTCCTGTCTTCTTCTCTTTTTCTTCCATTTATATCACCCCCTTAGCTTAGCTTTCAATCTAATCTCGTAGTAATGTAATAAACTCTTCTCTCGATAGTCCAGCATCTCTAATTAAAGCTCTCAATAATCCTCGTCCCAATTCTTTGTGTCTTGGCACCGAAAGCCTGCCCTTTAATGGGTGTAGCAAAATCATGTGGCTTCCTTCAGTATGGTCCCAGACATATCCAACCTTGCGCATGGCTTTAACAAAATCGTCTCCTGATATTACAGGGAGGCGAGCCACTTAAACCGCTACCTCCACCTCTTCCACCTCGGTGATAGATGGAATTGGCTCTCCGTGCTTACGCATGCTGACTATGTAGCCCTGAATAGCCTCCCTGATATTGGCAATAGCTTCTTTTTTATTTCTCCCCTGCGAGTGGCATCCCGGCAAAGCCGGGCAACTGACTACGATATATCCGTCCTCGTCCTGCTCAAAAGTTATAGCAAATTTCATAGTTAGTTTCCTCTCCAGCTACTCCGGTAATTGATTAATTGCTAATTATTTTAATTATATCATATGACATGACAGT
>CAYHBC010000031.1:0-6242 GCA_964354775.1 uncultured Dehalococcoidales bacterium | reverse complement strand
CTCCGGTAATTGATTAATTGCTAATTATTTTAATTATATCATATGACATGACAGTTATAAGATGTTTCTCAGGCTGCGCCGGTCATCACTTAGCCGTCGTGGGGCGGGGACGCCTTCCCCGGGACACCAGGAAGTGGATTAGAAGCCCGGCGACGATGATTCCGGCGACTATCGCCCAGCGGTATCGGCTGGGTGGCGGCGGAGCTGTCACTGCAAATCCCGTGGTTTTGCCATCCAGGGACACGCTGTAGCTGCCTGTTTCCTTAATTATGGTAAATGCTACTGTCCCTGTCGCCCCGGGAGCCAGGGTTACCGTCTTTGTCTGCTCCACCACTCCATTTATGGTGAGGTTCAGGGTATAGCTGCCTTCGCTGCCGCCGGTGTTGATAACCCCGGCAGTGATGGTTACCGGCTCTCCCGGTTTTACCTGCCTGGGGTTAACATCAAGGCTGGTGATGGTGAATTCCGCCGGGGGTGGTGGCACTATAGCCCCGCCGCCACCCGCCCCCGTGGTTCCCGTGGCAACGTTAGAAAGCTGTGACCAAGCAAGCACCTCATCGGCGGTCTTCAGTGCGAGGTAATAGGTAGTTCGCGGTGAACGCTTGGTAAGGGTGAATGTCTCCTTGCTTCCCGCAGGCTGAGGTTGTGGCTCGCCAGCACATTGACTTGCCAAATCCCAGGTGGCTTCGTCTATACCCGAGGTGGAATACCGGATGTCGTATTGTGACGCCGTGCCCGAATTTCCATCGTCGCCGGGAGCGGTCCAGGTCAGGGTAATTGAGCTGGTGGCGGTCTTGCTAATCGTCAGGTCAGTCACCCCTGCTGGGGGGGTGGCATAGGTGACCGGCTGATAAGCCTCAAAAGGCTCCATCAGGGGATAATTGTCGCTGTTAGGCGGGCAGCATCCGAGGATACCGTAAGGGCTATTTCCGACGCCGTCTCCATCGGGGTCGCTCCCTGAATACTCACTCCAGTAGTTGCCGAGGTAATTTTCATGTGTGCTGCCATTGCAGGCATAGTTTATTTCTTCCGGCGGGTTCCAGGTGTTGGTTGAATTTGACGAGTAAACATTACCGGTGTTATTTATGAAGTTGTTAAGGTAAATGGTGTTGTTGGTGGAAGAACCCAGGTCGATGCCGTAGTGGTTGTTCCGGGTTACATTGTTATGGGTGATGGTATTATTGCTGGAATAATACAGCTGGATGCCCCGGTAGTTGTTCCAGGCGGTGTTGTTGATGATGGTGTTGTTGGTGGAATAAGAGAGGCAAATGCCGTCCCAGGAGTTATTCCAGGCGGTAACATTTTCCACCACCGAGTTCTCAGTATAAGCCAGTAGCACTCCCTGCCCGTTTTTGGTCAGGTTCAGGTCTTTGACCGTTATATTCGTGGAGTTCACAATCCCCACGAAGCCTGCGTCGCCGGGAACCGTTTTGTTCTTCTCATTGACCCAGTAATAGACTGGCTTTCCATCCACTTTATTGCTGATGTCTGTGTCCTGGACATATTGGGAAAGGCTGTCGCCGTAAACATAGAAGTTGTGGGTGTTTCCCGACATGGTGTTGCCCCTGAGGGTGTTGTTGGAGGAACAATACAGCCGGATGCCGAAGCTGTTGCTCGAGGCGTTGTTGCTGGTGAGGGTGTTGTTGGGGGAAGAGTCCAGCCAGATGCCGTGACCAGAGTTAGCGTTGGCCTCGTTGCTGGTGAGGGTGTTATTGCTGGAAGAGTCCAGGCGAATGCCGCTGAACTTGCTGCTGACGTTGTTGTCGGTTAAGGTGTTGTTGCTGGAAGAAATCAGGTAGATGCCGTAGCGGTTGTTCCAGGCGGTGTTGTCAGTGAGGGTGTTGTTGGGGGAAGAGTCCAGGCGGATGCCGTCGTTAGTGTTGCTTGAGGCGTTATTGTTGGTTACGAGACTATTGTTGGAGTAATGCAGCCAGATGCCATGGCCGTTGTTGGAGTTTGCCTTGTTGCTGGTGAGGTTGTTGCTGTGGGAAGAGTCCAGGCAGATGCCGCAGTCGTTGCTCGAGGCGTTGTTGTTGGTGATGAGACTATTGCTGGAATAACGCAGCCAGATGCCATAGCCGTTGTTAGAGTTTGCCTTGTTGCTGGTGAGGGTGTTGCCGATGGAAGAGTCCAGGTAGATGCCGCAGTCATTTTTCCCGGCGGTGTTGTTGGTGAGGGTGTTGTTGTTCGAAGAAGTCATGTTGATGCCGTTGTTAGCGTTGTTTGAGGCGTTGTTGTTGGTGATGAGACCGTTGTTGAAATAACGCAGCCAGATGCCATAGTCGTTGTTACTGGCATTGTTGTTGATGACGGCGGTGTCGCTGGAAGAAAGCACATAGATGCCGTAGCGGTTGCTCAAGACATTGTTGCTGGTGATGTTACAGTGATTCACTCTTTTAAGGTATATTCCAGCATAAGTAGGTCCGGTGGCACCCTGGATGGTGAACCCGGTGATGCTCACCCGATTTGCGGTTACATAAAACACGTGGTCATTTGGATTTGAGGCGCGCACCACGCACTTCGCAGTCCCATTTTCAGATTGAATGGTCAAACCCTTATTCACATCAATATTCTCGTTATATGTGCCGTCTTTAACGCAGATAGAATCTCCAGCGGCGGCGCTATTGACGGCATCCTGGAGCGGCGTGCTGCTGGCATTGAAATTGCCCCCATCATGCCACCACCCGGTGGTGTTAGCACAAATATCGCCGCAGTTACAGGATGGGGCGCTTGCCTCCGCCGTTCTCGCCACCGGCAGCGCCGTTACTACCACTGCCAGCGCCAGAACCGCCAGAATTGAAATTGGTTTCCCTATCTTAGCCACTTCCCGTCTTCGGTATTATAGTAGTTTCGGGGGACATCTAACAATGGGTATGAGCCGCGATGAGGCGGCTACTGAGTAAGCCCCTTTAACCCTGCACGAACGTTAGTTTGGTATGCAATGCTAATCACCCAGAGTGCTGAACAGTGTCGCCTTTTCCACTTAAACAAAGGAAACCATCGTCTTCATTGCCTTATTCTTTCCCTTGTTCATATTTACTTCAATCATTTTCTTATATTCCAGTAACGGAAATTCATGAGTCACCATATCGTCAAGTTTAACCCTCCCTTCCTTAACAAGGTCGATAGCTATTTCAAAGGCGTGCCTCTTTTTCCCATCAATCGTGTTATAGCCATAACAAAAGACTCCCTTCAAAGTCTGTAATTTAAGCCATAAAGGCGTTGGGTCAAGCTTTATACTGCGGGTAATGCCGACAACACTTAAAACCCCGCCTGCCGCCATTGTTCTCATGCTGTTATTCACTGTTTCAGAATTTCCTACAGTATCAAAAATCCTGGTGAACCCACCCATTGATATTTTCCTTCCCAGCATTGGTTGATAGGCTTCCGCCCCGGTTATCCTTCGGGTATGGTCAAAAATGCTTCCACCAGCGATAAGAGCATCCGCCCCCAGTTTTGCCGCAAACTCGGCATGAAACGGCGAGGGTTCGCTAACAGTGATATGGCAACCTATATCTAACCCCCTTATTGACTGGACAATAAGCGAGCCGATAACACCTCCACCTATTACCAGGACCTTGTCGTTTTTATCCGGCTTGTTATCCAGCACTGCCTGCAGAGCCACGGCGAGAGGCTCTATCATAGCGCCCGATTTATAGGATACCCCTTCCTGTAGCTTGAAAACCTGAGTTTTATGTGCCACAAGGTAGGGGGCGAAACCACCATTGATATCACGACAGATTCCGGTAAACATGCCCGGTGAAAAGCTACCCCGGGCAGAGTTTTCACAACTTCCCGGTCTTCCCATACTGCAACTTCGGCATTCAGGACTTATCCCCCTGGTAGCGCAACCCAGATGAGGAGCGATAGTGACAATGTCACCAGCGCTCAGTCCCGTTACATCCCTGCCGACCTCAACAATCTTTCCCGAAAGCTCATGTCCGATTATGCAGGGGAATGATGTAAACGGAGTAGATGTTGGCGACTCCTTCAGGAAGATGAGGTTAAGGTCGCTCCCACAAAAGCCACAAAGAAGGGTCTTGATTTTCACCCAGTCGGGGGAAGGCAAGTTAGGTTCTGGTATATCAACGAGTTTTATCGTTGCCAATGGGCCGTCATAATATAGCTTCTTACTTATAGCCCCTAGAGATTTCAATACCACAAATCTTGGAGCGGAAACAAAAAACTGTAACGCTTTCACTCTATTCAAGCGGGGTTGATTCTGCCGCAGTGGGGGCACCTGATGCTCGGTGCCTTGAACCCCGGGGGCACCCTTAGCCTGGCGCCGCAGTCGCAGGTTATGCTCTTGTAGCCGCTATGGCGCCACAAGAGGTCAGAGGTCTCGCGAGCCCGCTGGAGCTCATCGGGCTCCTTCTCGGTTACCTCGGCTGATGCTGCCCGAAGACCAACGGCTCCGCTCTTCAGGGCAGCAGCGGGCAGAATCGACCTGCCTGTCCGGTGAACCTGCTGGTACGCCTGGGCGTAATCAAAATAAGAGGCTCCCCCAGCCATTGAGCGGAGGATGCGTATTCTCTCCGAAATAGGCGGGTGGGTGCTGGTCAGGTTGCTCGCCGCCATGCCCCTTTTGCGGAAGGGATTGATGATGTACATTGGCGCCGTTGCTTTGTTGGCTGATGTTAGCTGAGTGTCCGAGGCGGCCAGTTTTCCCAGTGCTGAAGCCAGTCCCTCGGGGTATCTGGTGAACAGCGCTGAGGAGGCATCAGCCAGATATTCCCTCTTCCTGGAGATGGCGAAGTAGATGAGCCGGGCCATAATGGGCGCCAGTATTATCAAAACGATAGCGACAGCCAGAATTATTAATTGACCTGAGCCACCTCTTGATGAGGAACTCCTTCTGTTTCCGGCCATTCCGCTGTAGAACAGGATTCGCGTGCCATGCCAGGCGAGGATGACAATAGTGCCGAGGAGCACGGCGCTGATAGCCATCAACAGCACATCACGGTTCTTTATGTGGGATATTTCATGTCCGATAACCCCCTGCAACTCATCGCGGTTAAGTTTCTGGAGAAGTCCCGAGGTAATGGCTACCGCCGCCCGATTGGGGTCTCGCCCCGTGGCAAAGGCATTCAGCGCCGGGTCGTCAATGATGTAGATGTCGGGCATCTTTCCCAGCCCCGAGGCAATCTTCATCTCCTCAACCACGTTGTACAGGCGAGGGTGGTCAGCACGACTGATTTTTCTTGCCCGCGACAGCGCCAGCAGGATACTGTCTCCCTGGAAGAAAGCCACCAGATTCATTACCGCCCATACTACCAGGGCGATAATGAGTCCCCCGATGCCGCTGCCGAAGAAATACAGTCCCAGGAAATAGCCGATGAGGAGCAGTAGCACTCCCATCATGGCTACCAGCACCGCTGACCTTATCTGGTTAGACCTGACCTGTTCCCACATGCAGGGCACCGCCTCCGATTAGGTGAAGCGCACGGTCGGTGCCTTTCTCTCCTCGGCTCCAGGAACTTCAAAGAACTCACTGGCTTTGAAACCAGTCATACCGGCGACTACGTTGGAAGGAAACATCTGGGTCTGGTTGTTATATCCTAACACTGAATCGTTGTAGAACTGGCGGGAAAAGCTTATCTTGTTCTCGGTTGAGGTGAGCTCCTCCTGGAGAGCCAGAAAGTTCTGATTGGCTTTAAGGTCAGGATATTTTTCGGCTACCGCCAGCAGCCGGGCTAAAGCTGAGCTCAGCTCACCCTCAACCTTGGCTCGCTCGCCTGCCCCCGAGGATACTAGCTGCTGAGCCAGGGCACGGGCCTTGGTGACCGCCTCCAGCGTCTCCCGCTCGTGCTTCATATAGCCCTTCACGGTTTCCACGAGGTTGGGAATCAGGTCATGCCTCCTTTTTAGCTGGACATCAATCTGTGCCCAGGCATTCTTTACCTGATTGCGCAGCCTGACCAGCCGGTTATAGGTCGCAATGAACACGATAAGGAGAATTACTACTATAATGACACCGATGTAAACTGCTATCACCGAGCACCTCCATAATGTTTTATGTTTATTTTACCGTAAACAAGCCCCTCTTGTCCTCAGGTTTGCTCCCACCCCTTGAACACCTCTCCCAGGAAAGCGGTGACCCGATTCTGAGAATCTGGTTTTCCCGATGGTTCCCTGGCTATCCGTTTTATTAGCTGACCAAGCTCACCACCGTCGAACCACAGCCCATCCCCCTGCCGGCAGGCATCAATCAGTGTTCCGGGTTGCTGACCTGTTCCGGGTTG
>CAYHBC010000030.1:0-13965 GCA_964354775.1 uncultured Dehalococcoidales bacterium | reverse complement strand
CTACTTCCTCTCCACTATGCCACAAACGCCCATTCCGCCCCCGCCGCAAATAGCCTCAAGCCCGTAGGTTACGCCCCGCCTTTTCATCTCATAAACAAGCGTGGTCAGAATCCTGGCTCCGGTGCAGCCCAGGGGGTGACCCAGGGCAATGCAGGAGCCGTTAACGTTCACCCGAGCATAGTCCTTCCTGGTAAGCCCCAGCTCTTTGAAGTTCGCCAGCACCTGAGCGGCAAAGGCTTCGTGCAACTCAATAAGGTCGATTTGCTCCAGGGCTAGCCCGGCGGCAGCCAGCGCCTTATCCACCGCCGCGGGAACTGCCTGCCAGGTATAGCGGGGGTCGGCGCCGCTAAAGGCAAAGGACTTAAGATAAGCCAATGGCTCCACCCCGAGCTGGCGAGCCTTTTCTTCCGACATCACCAGGCAGGCTGCAGCGCCGTCGTTCTCGCCCGAGGAGTTCCCCGCGGTGCAGACCCCGTCCAGCACCGGTCTTAACTTAGAAAGCGCCTCCAGGCTGGTATCGCTGCGGGGATGTTCGTCCCGCTCAAACAGCACTGGCTCGCCTTTACGCTGGGGGAGCGGCACGGGGATAATCTCCTCCCGGAATTTTCCCGCTCCAATGGCGGCGCAGGCTCTCTGATGGCTTAACAACGCCCAGCTATCGGCGTCCTCGCGGGTAATGCCATGCTGCTTAGCCGCAGTCTCCGCCCAGGACATCATCGTGGGCAGGACGCCGAACCTTTCCTCAGGCTGGGACATAACCCTGCCCCGCAGCATGCGGTCATACAGCGGTATTCCCCAGGTGGAGAGGCGCCCATGCCCCTTGGGCATATCCCCTCTTCCCCCCAGCCCCCACCGCACATCGCCGGTGATGTAAAATTCCGCGGTGCTCATGCTTTCCACGCCCCCGGCAGCCACGATTTCGGCGTTGCCGCTCCGGATTGCCATGGCGGCAAGACAAACAGCGTCAAAGCCGCCGCAGCACCGCCGGTCAACGGTAAACGCCGGCGTCTCCACCGCCCAACCCGCCTTGAGCAGCGACATACGGGCGATATTTACATACTCCCCGCTCTGGTAGTTCTGCGCCATAATTACCTCGTCAACCATATCCGGGGCGATGCCAGCTCTCTTCACCGCTTCGTTAAGGACTAGAGCCGCCAAATCGTATGCCGCAACCTCCCGCAGAGAGCCGCCGAAGTTGCCCACAGGCGTCCGCACAGCGCTGGCAACAACTATTTCCTTCATCTCTACCCGAAAGTATAGCACATCCTCCGCCGCCCCCTGAAGCCGGCGGTCTAGTTCAGATAAATGTCAGAAATCCCCTCTCCCTTGATGGGAGAGGGCTAGGGTGAGGGTGGAAAATAGAGCAAAAATCAAAATGCAAAATGACAAAGCAAAGGTTAAAAAGTAAAGTATTTTTACATTTTGAACTGTAATTTTGATTTTTTATGTTTGATTTTTAATATGGGTTCCCCCCTCCCACCAGGGGAGGGAGAATTGGCGTGGATTGCGGATTGACAAAGGATGTCCCCGATGGTATGCTGAATAGCAACAGTTAACATAAAAGCGAGGCACAAGAATGGATTACCGACGCGAGCTACTCAAAGGTAACACCGACTGCCTGCTTCTCTGCTTGATTAACTACCACCCTACCTATGGCTACCAGCTCATAAAAGAGCTGAACCAGCGGAGCAACGGGTATTTCCAGTTTCGGGAAGGGACGCTTTATCCCGCCCTGCACCGGCTGGAGAAAGAGAACCTTATCCGGGGCAAGTGGGAGAAGCTGCCCAACGGACAAGAAAGGCGATACTACTATATAACCGAGAAAGGAAAACAAGCCTTAGCCACAAGATTGACCCTCTGGGAAGATTTCTCCACCGCGGTTAGAGCGATTATACAACCAGAAACAAGCTAGAGCCACCCATGGCAAACAAATTAGCCGATTATCTGGAGACTTTCAAAAATCACCTGAGGATTGACTCGTTAATCCGAAACGAGGCAGCCAGGGAGATTTCAGCTCACATTGAAGACGCCTCCCGGGAACTGCAACAAAAGGGATTCAGCGAGGAAGAGGCGCTCCGAATCGCTACCCAGAACTTCGGACCTCCCCAGCTAATCGCCGAGCAGATGTGCGAGGTGCACAGTCAGGGAAGATGGTCCGAGGCCTTTCTCGCCGCTTCGCCCCATTTCCTGGTGGCTCTGCTCTTCGCTTCTTACTACCTGCAAAACATCGCCTGCCTGGCATCGGTATTGGTAGCCACAGCATTTATCGTAATTTATGGCTGGCGGCATAATCAGCCGATGTGGCTCTTTCCCTGGCTGGGATATTATCTGCTGCCGGTAATAGCTACCGGCATCCTGTTAATCTATCTGCCCCAGGCATGGACCGGGCTGGCGGTGCTCATTTATATCCCCTTAGTGCTATTTATACTTGGTTATATATTGAGACAAACGGTAAACCGGGACTGGCTTTACATGCTACTGATGCTCGTCCCCATTATCGTAATGTGCAGCTGGCTGGTATCTTCAGGCACCGGGAGCTATTTCTTAGCCTCGGGGGCGCAGCTTCAAAAGAGCGTGCTCTGGCCGACTATTAGCTTCCTTGCCCTGGCTACCGCAACCGTCGCCTTTGTTCGGATGAAACAGCGGTGGCAAAAAGCTCTGGCGCTGCTGATTCCAGCAAGCACAATACTACTTTCCGTAGCCCTGGCGAACCGGGGAAATATCAACCTGGGGGCAGGATTTATCCTAATCCTTTCTCTGCTCGCCCTGTTCATCCCGGTGTGGATGCAGGTGAGGCTGCAGGCACGCTAAGCTCGGTGCGGCTATCCCTGGCTCCACAAACCCGCCTGCCCTGGTAAGCCTTCCTTATACTCCAGCCCCAGGTGCTCATAAGCAAGCCTGGTAGCCACTCTACCGCGAGGAGTGCGTTCCAGAAAGCCCAGCTGAAGAAGGTAAGGCTCATAAACATCCATAATGGTATCGGAGTCCTCGCTAATCGAGGCGGCGATAGTGTCCAGCCCCACGGGACCACCGCTAAATTTATCTATTATGGTGCGCAATACCTTGCAATCTATTTCATCCAGACCTATGGAGTCCACTCCGAGCTTGGAAAGTCCCTCAACAGCCATTTCCCGGCTAACCACGCCATCGCCCTTGACCTGAGCATAGTCCCGCACCCTTTTTAACAGGCGGTTGGCGACCCTGGGGGTGCCGCGAGCCCGCTGGGCAATCTGCTCCAGCCCCTCGTCAGTAGCCGGCACCTTCAGGAAGTCAGCAGTGCGCTTCAAAATCATCCCGATAGCCGCCCGGTCATAGAAGTCCAGATGATAGGTGGCTCCGAACCTGTCGCGAAGCGGAGGAGTTAACAGGGCAAAGCGCGTGGTAGCCCCGATTAAAGTGAACTGAGGCAACTTCAAACGCAAGCTCCTCGCTGCAGGACCCTTGCCCAAAAAAATATCAAAAACGAAGTCCTCCATCGCCGGATAAAGCTTTTCCTCCACCAGATGGCTGAGACGGTGGATTTCATCAATAAAAAGGACATCGCCCTGGCGTAAGTTAGTCAGGATAGCCGCTAAATCTCCAGGACGCTCTATTGCCGGTCCGGAGCTTATCTTGATATTGACGCCCATCTCAACAGCGATGATATGCGCCAGAGTGGTCTTCCCCAGCCCGGGAGGACCACAGAAAAGGACATGGTCTAATGACTCCCCTCTCTTTTGCGCCGCAGCAATGACGATGCTTAAATTCTCTTTGACTTCCTGCTGCCCGATAAACTCGCCAAGACGCCGGGGACGAAGGTCCAGCTCAACAGGCACATCCTCAGAGGCTTGTCGGCCTGAAACTACCCTCATCTATCACCCTCACCTTCCTCCGTCACCTGAGGGACTACGGACTCCTCCCCTGAGAGAGGGATTTCCTCGCTAACGAGCAAAGCGGGAACATTTCCCTCAGCCAGCGCCGGGGCAACGGCTGCCTTTTCCTCCAGTGCCCGAGCAGGAATAATCTTACCCAGAATAACGTTTTCCTTTAAGCCGCGCAGCCTGTCCGTCTTGCCCTTGATTGCCGCACTGAGAAGAACATGGTCGGTCTCCTGGAAAGAGGCAGAGGCTAACCAGCTATCTTTAAGCAAGCTGATGCGGGTTATTCCTAAAAGAACGGCATCGGCTATTGCCGGTTCGCCTCCTTCTGCCAGCACCTTGGCATTTACTCCCTCATAATCAAGCCGGGAAATCAGCTCCTCGGGCAATAATTCCGTATCCCCACTGGAAACAACCCTGACCTTGGTCAGCATCTGCCGGACAATCACCGCAATGTGCTTGTCATGTATATTTACTGCCTGAGAGCGATATACTTTCTGTATTTCGTTTATCAGATAATGCTCCACCGCCTCTCGACCCAGGACCCAGAGGATATTATGAGGATTGATAATCCCGTCGGTAAGCTGCTCCCCCGCTTTTACTTCATCGCCCGACTTAACCAGCAGTCGCACACCCGGGGGAACAAAATACTCCTTTTCCTCTCTTTCCTCGCGCGTGATATAAAAATGACCGTCCTCAATGACGACCTGCCCGGCAACCGTGGCTGCCACGGGCTTGGTCTTCACCGCCGGCGCTTTCTCCTCGGCTTCAGTCGGGGGTACCTCGGGGTAAAAGAGAGCCGCACCGGCATCAACCAGTTGCCCGTTCTTCACCTCCAGTTTCGCCTGGGGAGAAAAGGGATATTCATCCTGATAAAACTCGGAATGGACAACTTTAACCACATTCCCTTCATCGGAAGGAAACACCTCAACGCTGCCGTCAATTTCGGAGATAGTAGCGCAATGCTTGGGCACCCTGGCTTCAAAAAGCTCTTCTACCCGAGGTAGCCCGCTGGTAATATCCAGCCCGACCACGCCCCCGGTGTGGAAAGTGCGCAGGGTAAGCTGAGTGCCCGGCTCACCAATGCTCTGAGCAGCGATAACGCCCACGGCAGTGCTCAGCTTTACCAGCCGCCTTCTCGCCAGGTCTCGACCATAACAATGCTGGCAGATACCAAACCGGGAATGACAGCTAAGAGGAGACCTCACATATACCCTGGTGATATTAGCCTTAATAATCTCCCGGGCTTTTGGCTCATCAATCTCTTCATTACGCTTAACGATAACCTTCTTCGCCCCCGGGGCGACAATCCTGGTGGCGGCAAGATAACCAATAATCCGCTCCTCAAACGAAGGCAGCAATCCCCCCTCACCCTCCTTGGATATCCAGATTCCTTCGGTGGTTCCGCAATCCTCTTCAGTTATAACAACATCCTGGGCGACATCAACAAGGCGCCGGGTAAGATAACCGCTGCTCGCGGTCCTCAAAGCAGTATCCGCCAGTCCCTTACGGGCGCCGTGGGTGGAAATAAAATATTCCATAGGCGACAAGCCGTCACGAAAGCTGGACTTGATAGGAAAGTCTATTGTCCTTCCCGAGGGGTCAGTCATTAACCCTCGCATACCAGCCATCTGCACCAACTGGGGGATATTTCCCTTTGCACCCGAAGTGAGCATCATGTAAACCCCGCCGAAGGGGTCTAAGGACTGCGATACCTGCTCGGTGACTCCATCAACAGCCCTTGCCCATGCCTGAACAGCATTTTCATACCGCTCATCCTCGGTAATCAACCCCTGGTTAAACTGTTCCTCAAGACGGCTAACCTGCTCATCAGCTTCTTTAAGAAATTTATTCTTGCCCGGGGGCTCGCCAATATCATCCATAGCAATAGAAATACCTGATTTCGTGGCATAGTAAAATCCCATTTGCTTAAGATTATCCAGTATGTCAGCAGTATTCTTCTCCCCTAACAAAGCGATACAATCGGACACCAGGGATTTCAAGGCAGACTTATCCATTACCCGGTCATAGGAACGAAGCTCGGGGGGCAGGATATCATTAAACAAAATCCGTCCCGCGGTGGTCTCTACTTTCCCCAGTTGCCTGTCCCGCACCGTGATTTGGGCGCCAAGGTCAATAATGTCCAGCCCCCGAGCCAGCCGGGCTTCCTCAAAGCTGCCGAAGACCTTTCCCGTCCCTTTGGCTCCGGGCTTAACCGTGGTTAGATAATAGCAGCCCAGAACCATGTCCAGACTGGGCACCATCACCGGCTCGCCACAGCTCGGCAGCAGCATGTTAGAGGTGCTGAGCATAAATTCCCGGGCTTCCGCCACTGCTGCCTTGGACAGGGGGAGATGAACCGCCATCTGGTCACCATCAAAATCAGCGTTGAACGCCGCACAGACCAGTGGGTGAATCTGGATGGCATCCCCATCAATTAACACCGGCTCAAACGCCTGGATGCTTAACCGGTGTAACGTGGGAGCACGGTTGAGCAACACCGGTCGCTCCCTGACCACCTCGCTTAATAGGTCCCAGACCTCGGGGCTACCTCTCTCCACCTGATACCGGGCTATCTTCAAATTATTGGCATATCCCATATCCAGCAGCTTATGCATCACAAAAGGCTTAAATAGCTCTAAAGCCATGCTCCGGGGCAAGCCACACTGGTGGAGCTTAAGATTGGGACCAACAACGATTACCGAACGCCCGCTGTAGTCCACCCTCTTCCCCAGGAGGTTCTGACGGAACCGGCCCTGCTTGCCCTTTAACATCGCCGATAAGGATTTCAAGACATGATTGTTGCCGGTGGTAACAGCGCGCCCCCTTCTGCCGTTATCAATAAGGGCATCAACAGCCTCTTGAAGCATCCGCTTTTCGTTACGGATAATAACCTGGGGCGCACCCAGCGCAATGAGGCGGCGAAGGCGGTTATTGCGATTGATGATACGCCGATAAAGGTCATTGACATCGCTGATGACAAAGCGACCGCCATCAAGCTGAACTACGGGACGAAGCGAGGGAGGCAACACCGGAAGCACCAACAAAATCATCCATTCCGGTCTGTTCCCGCTAAACTTGAAGGCTTCCACCAGCTGTAGCTGCTTGCTCAGCTTCCTCCGGCTTTGCCCCGAAGCAGCCTGCAATTTCCCCAGAAGCTCCTGATGCAGCTTCTCAACATCAATCTCCTTCAATATCTCCAGAACAGCTTCAGCGCCAGTACCAATCTGGAAAATATCGCCACATTTCTCCTCAAGTTCACGATATTTCTCCTCGGTGATTACCTCATACTTCTTCAGCCCCTCTATCTCCGCCTTCCTTGGCCGGTACTCTTCCTCAATCTCCGCCTCCTTTTCCGCCAACTCGGCTCGCAACCGGTCTATTTTCTTAACGGAGTCCTCATCTTTCTTACCTGATTCGGCTTCCAGCTTCTTCATCTGCTTATTCAGACGCCTTTTCTGCTCCGCTATTTTTCGCCTTTTATTCCTATCAAGCTGCTTGAGCATCTTCTTACGACCCACTTCATCAACCGAGTTGATGATATACCGGGCAAAGTAGATAACTCCCTCCAGGTTCCGCGGCGAGATGTCAAGAAGGATGCTGAGCTGACTGGGGACGAGCTTGGTAAACCAGATATGAGCCACGGGCGCGGCTAACTCAATATGCCCCATGCGCTCCCGGCGCACGCTGGAGGGGGCAACCTCAACCCCGCACTTCTCGCAGATAACGCCCTTGTAGCGCACCTTTTTATACCTGCCGCAGTGGCATTCATAATCCTTGGCCGGACCAAAAATCTTCTCGCAAAATAGTCCATCCCTTTCCGGCTTCAAAGTGCGATAATTTATGGTCTCCGCCTTGGTTACCTCGCCATGAGACCAGCTCCTGATTTGCTCCGGCGAGGCAAGACTTAACCTGACGGCATCAAAACCACCAAAACTAGGCATTTTACCCCCTTCCCTCGCTAAGCAACTCAACAGCAAGACTTAAACTACGCAGCTCCATAAACAAAACCTTGCACGCTTCGGGAATGCCGGGATGGTATATATCCTCGCTTTTAACAATCGCCTCGTAGGCTTTAGAGCGTCCCGCAATATCATCCGATTTTATGCTCAGCATCTCTTGAAGCGTATAAGCAGCACCGTAAGCCTCCAGCGCCCATACCTCCATCTCCCCGAAACGCTGACCGCCAAATCGCGCTTTCCCCCCCAGCGGCTGCTGGGTGATAAGCGAATACGGTCCCGTAGAACGAGCATGCACCTTGTCGGAGACAAGATGTATCAGCTTCATTATGTAAACAACGCCAACGGTTACCGGCTGGTCAAATAGCTCTCCCGTTCTCCCGTCCCTGAGCTCCATCTTGCCAAAAGTAGGCGGATAAAGCCTTCGCTCCCGGTAAACCTCCTGCACTTTCTGTTCCAGCTCCTTGTCGGTCAAGCTGCGAGACTCTATGCCCAAATCCTCAAGCCACAAACGGAAGGCGGCTTCCCGGGCTTTCCCTTTACTCCCTTCACCCATTATTTCCTCTATTTCCTTATCGTTAAATCCCCGCGTCCCCAGCCAGGCGCTAAGTTTTTCAAAATCAGCGGTATTGTCAGTTGAACCATCCTGGTATAGAGAGGCTGCCCCGGCCTTCCAGGCTATCCAGGCTCGCGACAGATAGTCCTCAATATCAGCAATGTTGGCTCCATCAAAAATGGGGTTAATCGCCTTAAAGCCCAGAATCCGCGCTGACCAGCCGAGATGGGCTTCCAGGACCTGCCCGATGTTCATCCGGGAAGGAACACCCAGGGGATTAAGGACGATATCCACCGGCGTGCCATCGGATAAATACGGCATATCCTCCTCGGGCAAGACCACGGAAACAACTCCCTTATTGCCATGTCGGCCCGACATTTTATCGCCCACCGATAGCTTGCGTTTCTGGGCGACCCACACCCAGACCACCTTGCTCACCCCGATAGGCAAATCGTCACTTTCCTCGCGAGAGAACACCTTCACCTCAATCACCTTCCCCCGCTCACCAGGGGGCACCCGGAGAGAGCTGTCCTTCACCTGGCGCGTCTTCTCACCAAAAATAGCCCGCAGCAGCTTCTCCTCCGCTGAAGGCTCAGTCTCACCCTTGGGGGTAATCTTCCCCACCAGTATGTCGTTAGAGCTCACTTCAGCCCCGACGCGGATAATGCCTCCCGCATCAAGCTCTTTAAGACTCTCCTCGCTTACATTGGGTATATCCCGGGTGATTTCCTCAGCACCGAGCTTGGTATCCCGCGCCTCAATTTCATATTTCTCAATATGAATAGAGGTATAAACATCGTCCTTGACCACCCTTCTACTGATGACAATAGCATCTTCAAAGTTATATCCCCGCCAGCTCATAAAGGCGCAGATGATATTTTGCCCCAGGGCAAGCTCCCCACCTTCAATCGCACAGCTATTAACCAGAGTCTGCCCCTTCTCAACTTTGTCCCCTTTATTCACTATTGGACGCTGGTTAATGCATGTTCCCTGGTTGGTTCTGACGAATTTATCCAGCTTATAAATATGCTCCTTGTCCTCTTTATCTTTAATCACGATTTGCGAGCTGGTCGCCGAAACTACCTCGCCATCACAAGGGGCAAAGAGCGCCTGGGCGCTGTGTTGAGCTACCTCTCTTTCCATACCGGTGGCTACCAGAGGAGCCCGGGGGGATAACAGGGGCACTGCCTGGCGCTGCATATTGCAGCCCATCAAAGCGCGGTTAGCATCATCATGCTCCAAAAATGGAATAAGGGAGGCAGCAACGCTGAACACCTGTTTTAAGGAAACATCCATAAAATCTATCCTGTCCACGGATTCCTTAAAATATTTGCTGCCTTTCTTGACTTCAACCCTCGGCTGGGCAAATTCGTTCCGGCTATTGACCGGAGCGTTAGCCTCAGCAATGGCATATTGCTCCTCCTCATCCGCAGTTAAATAAACAAGCTCACGGGAAACAAAAGGCACTACTTTAATCTTCTGCCCCGCAGCTCCAGGAAGAGCGGCAACCTCTTTAGCCCGCTCTTTGGTGAGCAATGTGCCTGACTTAACTACAACCTTTCCCTTATCATCCGTTATATCCTGCTGCACCGTTCTTCCCGATAACTCCTCCACCGCAGCCGGGACTTCGTGGACGACCTTGCGATAGGGCGTCTCTATGAAACCATATTTATTGACCAGGGCATAGTTAGCCAGGGAGCCAATCAGCCCGATGTTCGGTCCCTCTGGTGTTTCTATGGGACAAATCCTGCCGTAGTGGGAATGGTGCACATCGCGAACTTCAAAGCCAGCCTGCTCCCGCGACAGCCCGCCAGGCCCCATGGCGGAGAGACGGCGCTTGTGAGTTAGCTCCGCCAGGGGATTAGTCTCGTCCATAAACTGAGATAGCTGAGACCGACCAAAAAATTCCCTTAAAGTGGCTACTATGGGACGGATATTAATCAGCGAGGAAGGAGTAACATCCTCAATTCCCTGAATGCTCATCCTCTCCTTGATGGCTCTCTCCAGCCGTAATAGCCCGTACTGAAACTGTCTCTGGATTAGAAAACCCACGGTCTGGGCGCGGCGATTGCCCAGGTGGTCAATATCGTCGGGGATGTCCTCGCCGTTGTTGATTAAGATAATGTGACGGATTATCCCCACCACGTCTTCACGCGTTAAGCCAAGCTGGTCCCGGGGAATATCAAGCCCCAGCTTCTTATTAAGCTTGTAGCGCCCGATTTTGCCCAGCCGGTAACGCCGGGGATTAAACAGGAAATTGTTCAGCAGCGATTGGGCGCTATCAAGGCTGGGAGGCTCGCCGGAGGAAAATTTTCGATAAATATCAACCAGGGCATCAGCCCGGGTCTTAATCAAAGAGTCCCAGGCTATCGTAGCGCCAATAAAAGAATGGTCCGCTTTATCCACATCCCCGAAGAGGTTAACCACGTCATCGTCGTTCTCATAACCTATCGCCCGCAATAAGGTGGTGACCGGCATCTTCCTCCTCCCCACCAGCTTCACCGAGAGCACATCACGGGCAGAGGTCTCAAAATCAAGCCACGCCCCATGCTCCGCCACGAGCTTGGCAAAACACAGCTCCCGCCCGCTGGTAGGGTCTCTCTCCAGGGTGAAATAAACGCCGGGAAAGCGACTTAGCTGGCTTACCACTACCCGTTTAGCTCCCGAAATGATAAACGTCCCTTCATCAGTCATCACCGGGAAGTCACCGAAGAATAAGTCCTGCTGCTTAATCTCCCCCGTCTCCTTGACCAGGAGCTGGACGGTAACATAAAGAGGAGAGGAGTAAGTCATATCCTTCTCCAGACATTCCTCGGCGGATTTTTTGGGCTCGCGGAACTCGTAGTCCTTAAACTGCAGCTCTAACTTATTGCGGGTATAGTCCAGTATAGGTGAAATCTCCTCGAAAAGCTCCCGTAAACCCTCCTCCTGGAACCAGCGAAATGATTCAAGCTGGACCTTCACCAGAGAAGGCACCTCCATGACTTCAGGGAGCTTAGCAAAAGACTTTGTTAAGCTATGTCCAGATGTCAGCGATACAGCCACGGTTTTTCTTTATCTCGGGAATTCCAAAAACGCTATCCTACAGCATTCAATGTGTTGTAATATATCTACAGGGACGATTGAGATTGGGGACTTGATAAACTATGCGAAGCTATGAGCATAACGCAACCGCTCATACTAACATTATTATGAAAAGTTTGTCAAGTCCCCGGGGCTAAAATAACCAATTTTTTGTAACCAGGGGGAAATGTATCATTTTGAAATCTCTAATTGTGGTGCTATAATTTAGTAAAGGAGGATATCCGCTATGGGAAGTTTTCCTGAAGACGATAGACAGTTAGCAAAAAGACTGCAAAATGGTAGGTGTTCCAGATGTCGTGGGGAACTAGGTGAACATTTTGAAGTTCATGCGATTATCCCTGGTCTACATTACAATGTTCACAATGCAATAGCCCTTTGCCACGATTGTCATGCTGAAACTTTGACTTATGGAAAAGGGGCTAAAGGGCTTCTGGATTTTTATTTGGGGAAAAATCGCTGAAGTAGAGCTTGACTGACTTACTTGAATTGAAAAGGGGAGGTTTTCTCAACTGAGCGATATAATTGTAAAAATCTTCGCAGAAGCGATAAAAGATGATATTATTCTCACCGTTATCTTAACTCTAATCAGCACATTTATCATCTTTTGGGAAAGAGGATAGGTAATTAGTTATCTATCCTTTCTTAATTTCAGGATTTCTTAGACGGAGGTTTTTTTGCCCGAGCTCCCTGAAGTAGAGACAATCAAAAACGAGCTTTTACCCTCGGTGGTGGGACGATGTTTCCGCCAGGTTACCATCTCCGACAGCCACCTAATAGCACCGCTCTCAGCGCCACAATTCCGCCTGGGGCTAACAGGGCAGACGGTGGAAGACATTAGCCGCCGGGGGAAATATCTCCTTTTCCGCCTGTCAAGTGGTCAATACCTGGTTATGCACCTCAGGATGACCGGGGCATTGCTATTAAACCCCTGGGAAACCACCCCTCACAGCAGGGCGAGCTTCACCTTTCACGACGGCACCCTGCTGGTCTTCAACGACCCGCGGCGGCTGGGGAGAATGTGGCTCGTGGGAGATGCCGAGCCTCTAACCGGCAAGCTGGGACCCGAGCCTCTGGAGCCGGACTTCACCGTTGAAGTCCTGGCGCAGAGGCTAAGCAGGCACCGTATTCCCCTCAAGGTGGCTCTCACCGACCAGAGCCTAATTTCAGGAATCGGCAATATGTATGGCGACGAAATCCTCTTCTCCGCCCGAATCCACCCCTTGAGAACGTCAGACAGCCTGTCGGCTGAGGAAATTCAACAAATTCACAGCTCCATTCAGAGCGTCCTTCGCCAGGCTATCTCAAGGAAGGGAGCCAGCACCGATACCTATGTCCGCCCCGGCGGTCAACTGGGCACCGCCCACTCTGATTTCAAGGTCGCCCACCGCCAGGGCAAGCCCTGCCCCGTCTGCCGCACCCCCATTGAGCGCATCTTCCTGCGCGGTCGGGGCACCTGCTTCTGCCCCCGCTGCCAGCAGGTCCCCTCCGCCCCCAGGCTGCTCTGAGCCCCCAGCCCTTTGCCAAAACCCGCCGTTCTTTTATAATAGGGGAGAATGAAAGTGGTGGCGATTGTGGGCCTGGTGGGCGCCGGCAAATCGGAGGTAGCCCGGATATTTGAGCGGAGCGGCTTTAAGAAAGTGAGGTTCGGAGACATTACCGAGGAGGAAATCAGGAAAAGGGGACTTTTGCTTAACGAGAAAAACGAACGCCGTATCAGGGAAGAGCTGAGAAAAGAGCACGGTATGGCCGCCTATGCCGAACTGAACCTGCCCCGGATTGACGCCGCGCTGAAGTCGGCGGATGTGGTGGTAGACGGACTTTACTCCTGGGAGGAGTATACCCTCTTGAAGGCTCGCTACGGCGAAAAGTTCACCACGGTGGCTGTCTGGGCGCCCCTGGCTGTGCGGCAGGCAAGGCTTTCAAAGAGGGCGGAGCGACCCCTCACGGCTGAGGAGGTCGCCAGCCGCGACAAAGCCGAGATAGAGAACATCAACAAGGGCGGACCAATCGCCCTGGCGGACTTTATGATAAAAAACGAAGCTTCCCTGAAGGAGCTGGAAAGGGAGACAAAGCAGGTTTTATCCGCCTTGAAATGAAAAAGGAAAGCCGACCGGACATTGACGAATATTTCCTCAAGATAGCCACCGTGGTGGCGGAGCGCTCGACCTGCCGGCGACACCATGTCGGCGCGGTGGCGGTGAGAGACAAGCACATCTTAGCCACCGGCTATAACGGCGCCGCCGCAGGGCTCAAAGACTGCCTGGAGCTCGGCTGCCTCAGAGACGAATTGAACATAAAATCGGGAACCCGGCAGGAGGTATGCCGGGGAATCCACGCCGAGCAAAATGTAATCATCCAGGCATCGCTCCACGGCGTCAGCCTTGAGGGCGGCACCATTTACTGCACCCATTCTCCCTGCATACTCTGCGCCAAGATGCTGGCGAACGCCAAAATCAAGCGCTTCGTGACCTTCGGCAGCTACAGCGACGACTCCTTCAAGGAGCTGTTC
>CAYHBC010000029.1:0-14024 GCA_964354775.1 uncultured Dehalococcoidales bacterium | reverse complement strand
TGTGTCCTTTTAGGTCTGGTCCTTTACCTTCTTGCTCCGTCAGCTGACGGATTCGGCTTGACCGTGGTATGGAGCGGTATTTTCCTCTTTGCCGCTGCGGTGCTTTTCTCCCTGGTTAGCCTTCCCGTGGAGTTTAATGCCAGCAGCAGGGCGCGGCAGATGCTCAAAAGCGGGGGACTGGTCTCCGTTGAGGAGTATAACGGCGTCGGCGCGGTTCTCTCCGCGGCTGCCCTGACCTATGTGGCTTCCTTCTTCCAGGCAGTAGCCCAGCTGCTCTATTTCGTGCTGCTTGCCCTGGGTTTGCGAAGATAGCCCGAAGCAAAATCAAACATCAAAGATAAAAAATTAATCCGTTAGCTAACGGGACAACTCAAAATGTAAAATTTTTTATTTTTGCTCTGTCATTTTGCATTTTGCTTTTTAACTTTTGATTTTTTTGCCCCCGCAGTCCTATGACCATATTCCTATTGACCCCGGCAGGCATCACGCCTAGAATTAAACTATAACCTAAAAAAGGAGGTGATGTCGGGGAAGATATTAAATGGTGGCAAAAGGTCCGTCGGGTGACGGGCTGATGGGTCGAGGGATTAAAAAATTTAAAGGAAGGAGGTAAAAGGTGAAAGCATTAACAAGTCTAATGCGGAAGGTGCGCCGGGACGAGGGTGGTTTTACCCTGATTGAGTTGCTCATTGTGATTATCATCCTCGGCGTCCTGGCGGCGGTGGTGGCGTTCAACGTCGGTGGATTCCTGGGTCAGGGAACTCTGGAGACCGCCAAGACCGAGGCGGGCTCGGTGCAGACCGCCATTCTGGCGGGCATGGCTAAGCTCAGTGCCGGCTCGGTAACAGGGGGTACCGTAACAGCGGGCACCACTGGCGTGAACGTAACAACTCCCCAGGGAAGCTTTGGCCTGGATGAATACCTGCACCTGCCGACCCATGGGACGTGGACCTGGAGTGCCGCGGGCATAGTTACCAGCGGCAGCTACGCCGGTGGCGGCAAGACCTGTAACTTGAGTGGTGGAACCACCTGGACCTGCGCGTAAAATCCGCACTATACAAAAAGCCCCCGCTAGCTAGCAGGGGCTTTTTGTTGTCTTTGGCACCCAAGCCGGGTCATTGCCTCTTCTGGTACAAAATCCCTCTCCCTTGATGGGAGAGGGTCGGGGTGAGGGTGATTCGTTAGCCAACGAACCCCCTCTCTCTAACTCCCCGTTGGCTAACGGGGAGAACTGCTTTAGATTGCTTCGTCGTCCGTTAGCTAGCGGGCGGGGCAATATCAAAAATCAAAGATAAAAAATTAATCCGTTAGCTAACGGAACAACTCAAAATGCAAAAATTTTTAACTTTTGCTCTGTCATTTTGACTTTTGATTTTTAATTTTTAACTTTTCTTAAGCTGAGCCGTTGACATCCTTTTCCCTCCTTGATATATATTCCCCGGGAGTGCTGTTGAGGATAAGCAAAACCGAAAAGGGCTTCACCTTAATTGAGTTGCTCATCGTTATCGTAATCCTGGGCACTCTGGCTGCCGTGGTGGCGCTCAATGCCAGCGGCTTCCTGGGCACGGGGGCTGAGGAGATGGCCCGGACGCAGCTTTCCACCTTGCAGACGGCTCTCTCCTCGGCTATGGCGATAAATGCCGTCGGCGCGGTTCTCCCCGGCACCGTGGGTGAAAATGGAGATTCAATGACGCCCACAGACGCTGAGAGCTGTAAGATACTTAATTCCAGTTCCATAGAGGGAGGAGAATATCTGCACGCCTATATCCAGCCCGACATCAAGGGGAAATGGAGCTGGAATGACCAGGGCGTCGTCACCTACGGGCAGTATTCGGGTGGCGGCAAGACCTGCGAATACGACGGAAGCAACTGGACTGAGGTAGGGGAATAGCAAAGCAATATCAAAAATTAAACATAAAAAATTAATCCGTTAGCTAACGGAACAGCTCAAAAGGCAAAAAGAACTTTCCCTTTTAAATTTTTGCTCTGTCATTTTAACTTTTCTTGAGATTGCTTCGTCGTCCGTCAACCGACGGACTCCTCGCAATGACAGGAGGGGGGTCATTGCGAGACTTTTTCCCACTGTCCTTGCGAGCGAAGCGTGGCAATCTCATCCGTCAGCTGACCGCTGTCTTCAGCTATACACCAGTATTACCTGTGGAGCGGGGTCTTCCTCGGGGATTTCCTGCCCGCATTCCTTTCTCTCCGCAAGGCAGCGCTCGATGGCTTCCCTGGTGTTAGTCAGGCAGGCATCAAAGGTCCTGCCTTCCCCCTGTGCCTCGGGAACGGAGGGGCAGCTCCCGATAAAATGATACGGCGTTCTTTGCCTGATGCTGATGCTGTAGGGCATAAACTGGCTAATTATAACAAACTCAAAAATCAAAGATAAAAAAGCAAAATGACAGAGCAAAGGTCGAAAAGGCTGTCATTGCGAGGAATCCGTCGGTTGACGGACGACGAAGCAATCTCAAAGCGAGCTTGCTCGCTTCACTCGCAACAGGGATTGCCACGCCCGTTAGCTAACGGACAAAGCCGCTTGTATGAAATCCCTCTCCCTTGATGGGAGAGGGTCAGGGTGAGGGTGATTCGTTAGCCAGCGAACCCCCTCCCTCCTTCGGCTTGGCTCAGGACAAGTCTAACTCCCCGTTGGCTAACGGGGAGAAATGTTTTGATTTTTGCCCTTTGATTTTACTCGTCTTGACTTTGCCCCTCTCTGGGAGTATATTCTGCCCCATGCCTGAACTGGAACGAGCTTACGGATTTGACGAGGTCGCCCTTGTCTCCGGCGATGTAACCATTAATCCCGACCAGACGGACATAGAGTTCAAATTAGGGGGGCTGACCTTTTCCTTCCCCATTTTAGCCTCAGCTATGGACGGCGTGGTCGACCCTGCCTTCGCTATTGAATACAGCCGGCTGGGCGGGCTGGCGGTCCTTAACCTTGAAGGACTCCAGACCAGACATGAAAATCCCGGGGAGATACTGGCCCAAATCGCCAAAGCTACAGAAAGCGAAATCACCTCTTTGCTGCAAAGAATTTATTCCAGGCCTATTAAGGAGAAGCTCATCGGCGAGCGTGTTGAGACGATTAAAAAAGCCGGCGCCACCTGTGCGGTATCGCTGACCCCGGCGAACACTAAAAGTTTAGCCCCGCTAGCCAAGGAGGCGGGAATTGATGTGCTGGTGGTGCAATCAACAGTCACCACAGCGCGCCACATCTCCAAGAGCTATCGCGGGCTGGTATTGTCCGAGCTGTGTGAGGAGATGTCCCTCCCGGTCATCGTGGGCAACTGCTGCAGCTACAGCGCCGCGCTGGAGCTGATGAAAACAGGGATTGACGCCGTCCTGGTCGGCATTGGTCCCGGGGCTGCCTGCACCACCAGGGAGGTCATCGGCGTGGGGGTGCCCCAGGTAACCGCGACCAGGGAATGCGCCGCTGCCAGGGATGACTATGTTAAACAGGGAGGCAAATATGTCCCGGTCATCACCGATGGGGGCATTCGCACTGGAGGCGACTTATGTAAAGCCTTCGCCTCAGGCGCCGATGCGGTGATGATTGGCTCTCCTCTGGCGCAGGCCAGAGAGGCGCCGGGCAAGGGCTATAACTGGGGCATGTCCCATCCCCACCCGGCATTGCCCCGGGGAACGAGGGTGAAGGTCGGGATTAAGGGGACTTTGCCGCAAATCCTCTTTGGCCCTACCTCGGTCACCGACGGCACCCAGAACCTGGTGGGCGCTCTGCGCACCGGCATGGGGGTATGCGGCGCCCGGACAATCGCGGAAATGCATAATGTCAGGATGGTCATCGCCCCGTCGATAAAGACCGAGGGGAAATACTTTCAGGCGACACAGGTTGTTCCCTGAAGTGCCTCGCCTTTGACACCGTTCAGCGACCATACTAGAATATTAAGCAAGGTGGCTATGCTTACTGAATATATTAATAAAGCTATGAGCAGGGCGGTGTATGACAAGCTTGAAGATGGGACTTATTGCGGTAAGATTCATGAGTGTCTGGGAGTAATCGCCTTTGGCAAAACCCTTTATCAGTGCCAGAGTGAGCTGAGAGAAGTCCTTGAAGGCTGGTTATTGGTCAAGATAAGGCACGGCGACCAGCTACCCATCATTGATGAAGTTGACCTGAACAAAGGAATCCCTGCGATTGAGGAAATGGTAGCCCGTGGCTAGATGGGTGCCATGCAAAAGAAGGACTTTCATCAGAAAATTGACCAGATTAGGCTTCGCCTCGCCTGAACCTGGTGGGCGGCATTTTTATATGAGATATGGCTCCGGCACATTAGCTATCCCGAGCAATGCTGAGTTCTCTGTGCCCCAGCTCAAAATGCTTCTTAAGGAAGTCCAGCAAATCACCGGAAAGATGATTTCCCTGAATGAATGGCAGGAACTGTAGAGCTACACTTCCTGTGACCAGGGGCTTACAGGTTAGACAGACCGGAGACCAGAAACCAGGCGCCAAAGCCGAGCAAGACCAGAGCGCAGATGCGGAAGACAGTCCGCCTGACCTTTTCCGTCCACCACTTCCGTGACTTGAATGTGCCCCAGGAGAGAAATTCGCTCCAGGCTAAATCACAGGGCCAGTGCACCACGGCGAGAAGAACAATGCCGATAGCTCCATAGCCGGCGGCGCCGGCGAGCAAAGCTGCCCCGATAGTCGCCCACCAGAGGTAAAAGGCGGGGTTGGTTGCCGTGACCACTATGCCGGTGGCTACCGGGCTTGCCGGCAGCCCGCCCGCGTCCTCGGGGGCGTTGCCCGAGGTGCGAAACATCCTGAAGCCGAGGTAAAACAGCACCACGCCGCCGGCAATATAGATGGCATTGAATACCGGAGGCGAGGTGAGGAAATGCCCCAGGCCGAGGTAAATGGCGGCGATTAGCGGCAGCTCCACTATGCCGTGTCCGGTGGCAATCAGGGCACCGGCGTGTTTATTCCCGTAGCCTTTAGCTACCGTAGCGGCGGTCATTGGTCCGGGAAGCATAACCCCGGTAAGGGAAATCCCCGCCACGGACAGCAGGAATAAGCCGAGACCTGTCTCCATAAGCCGTCAGGATGGGCTAGATTTCCTCTTCTTCCTCTTCTTCTTCCGGCTCATCCGTCAACTGACGGACATAGTGAGGCAGAGCCACGCCGCTTTCTCCCCGTCTCCGCTTCCTCTGCCGGGGCAGAGCGGCAATCATTTCCCTCAGCGGGGAAAGCTGCCGGGGCGGCTGCCCCGGAGGAGTAACTATGCCCGCTATGCCGGCTTCCCACAGGCTGTTAATATCCTCTTTTGTTAGTGATGAAGCTACCGCCATTAGCGGCGGCTTAGCCGTCGAGGCGATGACCCGCCGGCAGAAGAGCAGGTGCTCAATGGTGATAACCGGCTGCTTGTTAACGATAAGCACACCGTCGACCTCAAGCTCGTTGATGCCCCCGATTAAGCTGCTTTCTAAAGAAAACTCCACGGCGAGGAACTTCCCCAGTCCCTTCGTCTCCAGGGTCTTTACGGGCATCCTGGTATCAAAAACGATGAAGTCACCGCCCGAGTCAGCGATTTCCGCTGCCCCAGGACTGCTTTCCCCGCGGAGAAACACGCCGAGGGGGAGAGAGCCCATAGCTTTGGCTATTTGCTTTATCTGGGCGGCATCAGTTTGCTCCAGTATCAGCCCGGCGTCGACATTGCTCTCAGCGAGAGTCCTGGCTTCAGCGGCATCTTTGCCTCTCAGTCCGGCGATGAGCAGCATTGACGGCGGTGCTGACCCGGCGGCGCCGGGATGGAAGCCCATTTGCGGTGAGAGCTTGGAAAGGTGATGCAGCTTATCTACCAGCTTGCTCATATTATCTCCAGAGCCAGCGAAGGGATTCGAACCCCCGACCGGCGGTTTACGAAACCGCTGCTCTACCCCTGAGCTACGCTGGCACAGGTCAATTTCTAATTATAGCCAAAAAATCCCGGTAAGGATAGCACCAGCTTGACAGGTCGCTTGGCGATGTAAGATGATGAAGTATAATTTGAAGCCAAAATTGATTGCCATTGACGGTCCGGTAGCCGCGGGCAAGAGCAGCGTGGGGCTCCTGCTGGCTAAAAAGCTGGGCTATCTTTTCTTTGACACCGGCATTATGTATCGTGCTTTTACCTGGAAGGCAATCACGCAGGGCATTCCCCTGAAGGACGGTGAAGAGCTTTCCCGGCTGGCGGGAGCAACCACATTTGATTTTGCTCCCTCCAGGGAGGGCTATTTCTCCCCGCGCCTTGACGGCGAGGATGTCTCCTCCAACATGATGCGTCTTGAGGTGGAGGAGAAGGTCTCCACGGTGTCCCGGGTAGCCGGGGTGCGGCAGGCAATGGTAGCGGCGCAGCGGAAGCTGGCGGAGCGGGGCGGGGTGGTAATGGCGGGAAGGGATATTGGCACGGTGGTCCTTCCCCAGGCGGAGTTAAAGATTTTCCTTACCGCCCCGGTGGAGGCGAGAACCCGGCGCCGCTACAAGGAGTTATCGGAAAGAGGGAAAAAGGTGAGCTATGATACCATTCTCGCCGACCTCCAGAAGAGAGACGACGATGATTGCCGCCGCGATGTCTCCCCGCTTAAACCCGCTGCCGACGCCGTGATTATTGATACCGAAAACCTCGCCCTGGAGCAGGTGGTCAACAAAATATATGCCCTGGCGATAAAAAAGTGACCTTATCTCAGAGGATTTTTGTAGCCGTCGTTAAGCCGTTATATCGCCTTTTCCTCTCCTGGGAGGTCAGGGGGAAGGAGAATGTGCCCCGCTCCGGTCCACTCATCGTGATAGCCAATCACGTGCATGTTATTGACGCTGAATTGATGGTGTTCGGCGTTTCCCGGTGGGTAATTTTTATCGCTAAAGAGCAGCTGTTCCGCTATCCTCTGCTGGGATTTATCCTCCGCCGGGCACAAGCCCTGATGGTGTCCCGCCAGGTAAAGCTGGGCATGACCAGGGAGCTGTTCCGCCAGGCCAGGGAAAGACTAGCCCAGGGCGCGGTTATCGGCATATTCCCCGAGGGGAAGCGAAGCCACCAGGGGAAGCTCCAGGCGGGCAAGCCCGGTCTTGGCGTGCTGGCTTCACGGATGAACGTTCCCATTCTCCCCGTGGGCCTTGCCGGCACGGAAAAGATTCACGGGAGGAGCTGGCTGTGGAAACGCCCCCGAATAACCGTTAACATCGGGAAGCCGTTCTATCTCCCCCGGGCAGCGAGCTGGCAGCAGAGGAAAGCGCTGGCGGATAAGATGATGACTGAGATAGCGGCTCTCCTCCCCCCTGAATACCGGGGAGTCTATGGCAAGGATGGAGATTGAGATAGCCCGGGAGGTGGGGTTGTGCTTCGGCGTCCGGCGGGCGATAAAGCTGGTAACCGAGGCAGCGGGGAAATACGGGAAGATAGAAACGCTGGGACCCGTGGCGCACAATGAGCAGTTGGTAGAGCGGCTGGAGAAGGTGGGAGTGAGAGCGGTGGCTGATTTAGAGCAGGTGAGAGGGGAAGCCATCGCCATTCCCACTCACGGGGTAGGTCCTGAGGTGCTATCGGAAATCGAGGCTCGTAAGCTCCAGGTCATTGATATTACCTGCCCCATAGTCAAGAAAGCCCAGCGGTGTGCCGCCCGGTTAGCCCGGGCTGGTTTTACGGTGGTTATCTTTGGAGAGGCGGAGCATTCTGAAGTCAGAGGACTGCTGGGCTGGGCAAAGGGCAGGGGCATAGCGGCTATTGGTGCGGAGCAGGTTGCCCCCTCTCCATCGCTATCCCGTCTTGGCATCATCTCCCAGACGACGCAGAACCGGGACTCTTTTGTAGCTTTCATAAATCAGCTCACCACCGCTTTTGCCCCCGAGGTTGGCGAGCTCCGCGTTATCAACACCCTCTGCCAGGCGATACAGAGGCGGCTGGAAGAGGCGGTAAGGCTGGCTAAGAGAAACCAGCTCCTCATAGTAATCGGGGGGCATAACAGCGCTAATACCCGGCGGCTTGCTGAAGCCTGCGCCTCTATTACCGAGACTCATCTGGTAGCCGCAGCGGAGGAGGTGGACCAGTCCTGGCTCCCGGGGAGGGGAAATATCGGCGTCACCGCCGGGGCATCGACTCCTGGCGAAGCAATAGAGGAGGTGGTCGCCAGGCTGAACGGCTTAGCCAAGCTGGTCGGCTAGCTTCCTGCCGCCGAGGAGGTGGAGGTGGAGGTGGGGTATGACCTGCCCTCCCTGGGGTCCGCAGTTTATTGCCAGCCGGTAGCCCTTCAGGGCGACTCCTTCCTTTTCAGCCAGCTTCGCTGCCAGCAGTATAAGTCGCCCGAGGAGCCTTTCCTGCGGCTCAGCCACCTCGGCTAATGAGGAGATATGAGCTTGGGGAATGATGATTATGTGAACGGGCGCCAGGGGGTGAATGTCCCTGAAGGCAAGGAGTTCCTTATCGCGGTAAACGATGTCAGCGGGTATTTTGCCGGCAGCGATGTCGCAAAAGAGGCACTTCTCCATTATAGTTAACCTATTACTCCTTCCTCCCGCAGCTTGTCAATCTCCTCCCTGCCGTAGTCCAGCGCCGAGAGTATCTCCTCGGTGTTTTCCCCGAGGAGGGGGGAGAGGCTTCTTACCTTTCCCGGGGTCTCTGACAGCTTGGGCACTATGCCCAGCTGCTTGACTTTGCCTAAAAGGGGATGCTCCACCTCTATTACCATCTGGCGGTGAATCACCTGGGGGTCACTAAAGACCTCGTCCAGGGAATAGACTTTCCCCACGGGAATATCCTTTTGAGTCAGCAGTTCAAACCACTCGTCCCTGGTCCGGGTCAGGAAAGTCTGCTCCAGGAAAGAGCGTATCTCGTCCCATTTCTTGTCCTCTTCCCTGCCGATGATATGGAGAGGGGAAAAATGGTAGGAAGCATAGTCCTCTCTGCCCAATAGCGCGCAGAGGCTTTTCCAGAAATGCGGCTCAACACAGCCGATGGTGATGTATTTGCCGTCCCTGGTGGGGTATACTCCGTAATAGGGATAGGCGCCGTGAAGCGCCGTTTCTCCTCTGCGGGCAACCAGGCGGGCAAAGAAATAGAGCGGAGCGAACTCGCCCAAGAGCGACAGCGCTCCGTCCATATAGGCTACATCGACATATTGTCCCCTGCCGGTTTTATCTCTGGCGAGCAGAGCGGCGAGGATACCGATAGCTCCGTATAAGGATGCCCCGGCGAGGTCGGCGATTAAGTTCATGGGAATAGCAGGAGGACCGTCGGGCGGACCCATTAAGCCGAGCACCCCGCACAGGGAGATGTAGTTGAGGTCGTGTCCCGAAAAATTGCGGTAAGGACCGTCCTGACCATATCCGCTGAGGGAGCAATAGACTATCCGGGGATTCAGCTTGCTTAGGGTGTCGTAGTCCACGCCGAGGCGCTGGACCACTCCGGGGCGGTAGCCTTCAACAACGACGTCCGCCCCTCGTGCCAGGCGGTAGAATATCTCCGTTCCTTTTTCCGAGCGGAGATTGAGTCCGAGGCTCTTCTTGTTGCGGTTATAGGCAAAATAAGCGGCTTCAGCTCTTCTCTCTTCCCCTTTTGGCGAGGGTCCCGCTCCAGCAAGCGGAGAGGGGGTGGGTGCCTCCACCTTGAGCACCTCGGCTCCCAGGTCGCCCAGTAGCATGGTGCAGAAAGCACCGGGGGCAAGTCCCGATAAATCGAGGACCTTAATTCCTTCCAGCGCCAGCATTTTCCCTCGTGACAGGCGCTTAGTGCTAATATCTCGAGGAGCGGTTTGGCAACCTTCGCCACGCACTCAAGCTACCGGGAGGAGGCAATCCATGCTGATGGCGAAAGTTCACAATCTTTCTCTTGGGAAGGGGGGTAGGGGCTGTTGGAGGAGCTGTTGGGGGAACTGTTGCCCTCCCCTCGGGATAATATTGCCTGGGGATTTGCTGGTAGATAATGCCAGCGAGCAGCGGGAGCAATATGAACACCCAGTTTAATCCTCCGTGGGTCGCCAGAATTACCGGAAGGGCGATAAATTGATAAATCAGGCATATGGCGATAAAGCCGCTCAGGTAGGCATACAGGAAGTCCTGTTCAATAGCCTCCAGTTCAGTCACCTCCCATTCAGCCGCTTGCTGTTCAATAGCTTCGGCGCTAAGAGTTTCCCGTTCAGCTTCCGGTCCGACACCCTTTATCTCATATTCTTTTTGTCTAACTCGTCTTGAGATGAGGTAAAACCCCACGATTATGGGGAAGCCCCACAAAAAGGGGCTCAAGTCGGGAGTTGGCTGAGCCGTGCCCAGCGAGTAAAGAAGATAGGCACACATGGCAACGAGAGCCAGATGCATGGCAAACCTTGCTTTAGTCTCCCTGGACTCAGTATAGGGATATTCGGTTATATGACCGTGATAGCCAATCCAGCTCACAATAGCCATAAGATAGACCGTCACCAGCCCTACAAAGACTACCAGGGATACGGAGGGGCGGAAGAGATAGCTTCCATAAAAGGCAAAGCTTGCGGCGATAACCACAACAAACAGGATGTCAATTAAGGAGATTAGCGTTCGGGACATATCGCTTTGTTCAGGAAGTGGACTCATTTTTCACCTCCTCTACTCCATGAGTTCTCAAGTTTACTCTCATATCCAGCAAGGCAAAATTAATTATAAAGGATAATGGGATATTTCACAATAGGGGTGAGAACCGCTCCCTTGAAGGGGTAGTAGGTCCGCAGCCTTGACGGAACTGAAAAAATGTGTTATCTTAAAAATGCCACTGACCGATAAAGCAGTGAGCTTAATAACATAAAAATTAACCATATCCGCTTGGATCGGCGACGACCAGGACGGTATGAAAAAAGGAAAAAGACCCTCCTGGGTAACGCCGGGAGGGTTTTTTAGTTGTGACGGGTAATGGGATAACGGATGTCCCCGGGGTGAAGGTGGGGAATTATACCGACCGGGAAGGAATGACCGGGTGCACTGTCATTCTTTGCGAGACAGGAGCGGTAGCCGGGGTGGATGTCAGCGGCGCAGCGCCGGGAACGAGGGAGACCGATATTCTCCGCCCCGGGAACCTGGTAGAGAAAGTGCATGCCGTTCTTCTCAGCGGAGGGAGCGCTTTCGGGCTTGAGGCTGCTGGAGGGGTTATGAGATACCTTGAGGAGCGGGGAATCGGGCACCAGACTGCTGCCGGTAAAGTCCCTATTGTTCCCGCGGCGGTTATTTACGATTTGGTGGTCGGCAGTCCCAAGGCAAGACCTGACGCTGATGCTGGTTATCAAGCCTGCCTTGCCGCCACCGATGGCGAAGTCCCTGAAGGGTGTGTCGGCGCCGGCACCGGAGCCGCAGTAGGCAAGATACTGGGCATGGGACGGGCTACCAAGAGCGGTCTGGGAACCGCCAGCCAGCAAATCGGCGATGGAGTGATTGTGGCTGCCCTGGTGGTGGAAAACGCCTTTGGGGATGTCGTCCACCCCCAAACAGGGGAGATTATCGCCGGTCCCCGCCGTCCCCACGGCGAGGGCTTCCTGAGCACCTCGGAGCTATTGAAAGGCGGTAAATTCAAGGGGACAGAACTGCTCTCCAATACCACTATCGGCGTGGTGGCGACCAACGCCCGGCTGGACAAGGCACAGGCAAACAAGCTGGCGGAAATGGCTGGCGGGGGGATAGCCCGCACCGTTGACCCCTACCTTACCCTGTTTGATGGCGACGCCATCTTCGCCCTTTCCCTGGGAGAGAAAAAGTGCGACCTTACCCTGCTTGGTCTGGTAGCTGCTGAGGTGGTGTCCACGGCAATCGTTAGAGCGATAGTCAAGTCCGAGACGATGGCGGGTATCGCCGCAAGCAAGGTGGAAATAGCATGCTAAAGATTGGCTTCATCGGCGCAGGGGTGGTGGGAACAGCTCTGGCAACAGGGCTTTCCCGGAAGGGATGTAAGGTAACTGCGGTATACAGTCGGAGCGTAGCCTCAGCGGAAAAGCTGGCGGAATCGCTGCCCCGTTGCCAGGTCTACCGCGCCGCTCAGGAGGCGGCTGACGCCGCGGAGCTAATCTTCATCACCACTCCTGACGATGTCATCTCCAGGGTGGCTGGCGAGGTCCGGTGGCGTCCCGGGAAAAGCGTGGTGCATTGCAGCGGCGCTCATTCCCTGGATATACTTGCTCCAGCTAAGAAAGCGGGAGCCGATGTCGGCTCCTTCCACCCCTTGCAGACCTTCGCCGATGTCCGCCAGGCGATAGAAAATCTGCCCGGCTCTACCTTTGCCCTGGAAGCCCAGGAGCCGCTCCGGTCAACGCTCAAAGAGCTGGCTTCCCTTCTCCAGGGCGACTGGGTGGAGCTCCAGCCCGGGGACAAGGTGCTTTATCATGCCGCAGCGGTATTCGCCTGTAACTATATGGTGACTCTGGTCAAGCTGGCTACCGATTTATGGCAGAACCTGGGCATCCCTCAAGACCAGGCAGTCAAGGCGCTTCTCCCCCTGTTACACGGGACGATAAATAATATCGGTAATGTTGGTCTGCCCGGGTGTCTCACCGGACCCATATCCCGCGGCGATTCAGGCACAATAAGCAAGCATCTCGCCGCCCTTAAGTCGCGGAACCCCTCGTTGCTAGCAGTCTATAAAGAGCTGGGACTGAATACCATCCCCATTGCCCTGGCTAAGGGGAGAATTGATGAACATAAAGCTGAGGAATTAAGGAAGCTGCTTAATCATGCTGAGCCTTTCGCAGCGCTGGGGAAAACTGGAGAGGAGGTGAGAAAATGAGAGCTATGTTGAAAGGGAAAATCCACCGTGCCCGGGTTACCCAGGTTGATGTTGATTATGAAGGCAGCATCACCCTGGACCGGTTATTGATGGAGGCGAGCGACATTTTACCTTATGAGCAGGTGGAGGTGCTGGACATTAATAATGGCGCCCGGTTCAGCACCTACGCCATTGAAGCTGAGCCAGGCTCAGGGACAGTTTGCCTCAATGGCGCCGCCGCCCGCCTCGTGGCTAAAGGTGACAGCGTGATTATCCTCTCCTACTGCTATGTTTCCGATGACGAGGCGTTAAAGGTAACTCCCCGGATGGTTTATGTTGATAAGAATAACCGGATTGTGGAGGTGAAGGGGAAAGACTGGACTGAAGACCTGTTAACTATGGGATAGAGCATTTGTAGTTGCCTGATTTATTGGGCAACTACACCCTTATATCGCAAAAGGAGCAGCATAATGCGAGTTACCATCAATGAAATAAAGGCGATGAAGCAGCGGAAGGAGAAAATCCCCATGCTTACCGCCTATGACTATGTAACCGCCAGAATCATTGATGAGGTCGGCGTGCCGATGATACTGGTGGGAGACAGCCTGGGAATGGTGATACTGGGCTATGAGTCAACTATACCGGTGACTATTGAGGAGATGCTCCACCATACCAGGGCGGTGGTGAGAGGGGCTAAGAAAGCCCTGATAGTGGGCGATATGCCCTTTATGACCTATCATACCAGCGTCTCGGATGCCCTGAGCAATGCGGCCTTGTTTATTCAAAAAGGCGGAGCCCAGGCGGTCAAGCTTGAAGGCGGCGAGGTCGTTGCTGAAGTGGTGAAGCGCCTCGTTGATTGTGGCATACCGGTCATGGGTCACATCGGTCTTACCCCGCAATCAATACACCAGCTTGGCGGCTACAAGGCGCAGGGGAAAACACCCGAGACCGCCCGGAAGCTGTTTAAGGACGCTCAAATACTGGAGCAGGCTGGCGCCTTTTCTATCGTCCTGGAGTGCGTCCCGGCGCCTCTTTCCAGGCTGATTGCCGGGAAATTGTCCATCCCTGTTATCGGCATCGGCGCCGGACCTGACTGCGATGGCGAGGTCCAGGTGGTCAGCGATGTGCTCGGTCTTTACTCCGATATTGTTCCCAAGCATGCCAAGCAATATGCCCGGCTGGCGGAGAGCATAAAGGCTGCGGTCACCACTTATGTGGACGAGGTTAAGTCCAACACCTTCCCCACTATGGAGCACGGCTACACTATGGATGAGAGCATCCTCTCCTCTCTGCAGAGGTGAGGTGTCGCCAGCCCGT
>CAYHBC010000028.1:0-14127 GCA_964354775.1 uncultured Dehalococcoidales bacterium | reverse complement strand
AACATAAAGGTTACCACCAATTTTGACCTTGACCTGCCCCAGACCATAGTGGACCCCGGTCAACTCCAGCAGGTGTTCCTCAATATAATCTTAAATGCCGCCACGGAGATGAAATTAGCCCACAAGGAGGGTAAACTCCTGGTTAAAACAGAAAGGATAGCCGACACCATCAGGATATCCTTCACCGATGACGGTCCGGGGATAGCCGAGGAGAACCTGGAGAGGATATTTGAGCCCTTCTTCACCACCAGGAAGCCGGGCATGGGGACGGGGCTCGGCTTGAGCGTCTGCCATGGCATCGTCACCGAGCATAACGGTCAGATATACGCCAGAAACAATCCCGATAGGGGAGCCACCTTCGTCATAGAACTGCCGATAACCGCCGAAGAGGAACAGACAGAACCAGCCAGGCTGGCTGCTGATGAGTCCGGGAAGACAAGGACAAAGATACTGGTGGTGGATGATGAGCCAGCAACTCTACAACTCCTTAGCCGGGTGCTGAACGCCGAAGGATATGAGGTTCAAACCGTGGATAATGCCGATGACGCCCTGGGAATGATGAAGAATGAGAGCTACGACCTCATCCTGCTGGACATCAAGATGCCCGGTATGAGTGGTATTGAGCTATATCGAGATATTCAAGAGGCAGCCTCGCCTTTAATCAAGAAAATGGTCTTCATCACCGGCGATAGCATGAGCAGCGATACCAGGGATTTCCTCACCAAGAGCAAAGCCCGTTGCATCATCAAACCGTTCAACATCGTGCAACTAAAAAGGGACATAAGCCACCTGTTGACCCGGGGAGCCTAGCGGCTCCGCTATTTCGCTTCCCCTATCAAATAATAGCCTTTGTTAATTTTAGCTGAGCCATAGATTCGAGCCCAGCCAAAGACCCGAGCTGCGCCACAGATTTCCGCCACGCCAAAGATATGAGCCGAGTCGTAGACCCGGGCTGAGCCATAGACCTTTGCTGAGCCATAGACCCGGGCGGAATCGTAGACCAGGGCGGAGTTATAGACCTGGGCGGAGTCATAGACCAGGGCGGAGTCATAAATCCGGGCGGAGTTAGAGACCCGGGCTGAGCCGGAGACCTGGGCTAAGCCACTAACGACTGCCAGGTCGTCGATTCTAGCTTCATCCAATACCGTTGCCTGGTCTTTGACTAAAGCATTGGGACCTACATAAGCCGTTCTGGCTACCTCGGCAGTTTCAGCGACCAGACCCCCGCCATTGGGATGGTGAGCATACCTGACTCCATCTATTTCCACCCAGGGGGCATTCTCTATTTTCCCCTGAATAGCCTGGACCACTTTCTCCAGGAGGTCCGCATTAGTTAATAAGCTCTTAAGCTTCTCTTTTCCAACTCCCTTCAATTGCAGCCGGCCATACAATTCATGACTTTCGTCCACATAAAGGTCAATTGCTTTTCCCTGGATAACTTGAATTACCTTTTCAAACATTTCCTGGTTGCTCATCAAATTCTGAAGCTCCTCCATACCAATTCCTTTTGCTTCCAACCTATCGCACAACTCGTCACCCTGACCTCTGGTGATTGGCTTCATTTTCCCTCCTCTCTAAAGTGGCGGATTAAGAGCTACAAACCCAATCCCCGCCTCATACCACCAGATAGCATAACGTCTCGTCCCGTTCGGCGTCAAGCCTTGCTCCGTGCCTGGACATGCTGGACGATTGTTAGGTGCTGGCAAGCCTTATTCCTTTACCAAGCTCTCTCATAACAAGGTCGGGATAATCTGAAACTATGCCGTCGATATCCAGAGACAAAGCGCTCCTGACCTCCTCGGGTCCAGCGCAGCCCCACACAAAGATAGACAGGTTACCGGAGTGAACTTTATCCACCAGCTCCCCAGTGGCAAAAGCAAACCTCACGGCAATGATGTCGGATTTAGCTGGCTTCACCAGTCCAAGAGGATTCCGTACCGGATGGTCAGTAATAACCGCTCTTCGTATTTCAGGTGCCTGAAAGGAAAGCTTTGAGAGTAGACCCCGGCTAAATGACGCCAGCACCGTGTCGTGTGGCTGCGCCCTAGGTGTCAGCACGGCACAAAAGCGGTCAACTGACCGCACCTTCTTTAGTTCGACCACTAATTTTACCCGTTTGCGGCACAAATCAAGAGCTTCTTCCAATGTGGGGATTTTGAACCTGCCGGCTATTTTTTCTTTCTCTATCTGAGCCAGTGGCAGCCTGGCGATGTCCCTACCCGACAATGCGGGGTCATGAATAACAACAAACCTGTGGTCAATAGTTTCTTGAACGTCGCACTCAATAGCATCTACACCAAGATTAATAGCTGCCTCAAACGCCTCAAGGGTGTTGTCGGGGAATGTCCTGGTGAAGCCTCTGTGGGCTATGTTTATAATGTCCCTCATAGAACTATTTTACCAGACCGCTAGACTGTTACGCAGGCTTTAGGCTCAACAATCTGAGTTGTTCGTGACCTCGCCGGACCAATTTATGGAAACCTGCGCCCATCCATTCGGACATTGCCGACAATGTGTCCTCAAAAGGGATAACACTGCCGATTATGTTGCTCATTGCCGCCGGGCTGGCGGTGACCTTCCATGCTTCCATTTCTCCCGCACTATGGTCCATCGCGGTATTTATCCCGGTATTACTGCTTGCCTTTCTGGTTCGGTTCTTCTTAGAATGGACCCTTGCGCTGGTGGCGTTCTGGACTACCCGTGTCGGCGCTATTAATCAGACTTACTTTGTCTTGATGCTGTTCCTCTCGGGGCAAATCGCCCCGCTGGCACTCCTCTCCCATCCAGTCCAGGTTGTGGCGGGGATTCTGCCCTTCCGGTTATAGTTTGTCAACAATGGACATCGGTGGCACAAATATCCCGGGCTGCCCTTGTCTCCGCAAATAGGCCAATAGTTAAGAGTTACAACCCCGGGTTAGCTATGAGCCGCCAGGGAGTCGAACCCTGAACCGGCTGATTAAGAGTCAGCTGCTCTTCCTGTTGAGCTAGCGGCCCCGAAATTTATGTTAGCACCCCAGAGAGGTAAAAGACAAGAAAAGCAGGCTAACGACCTCTTTTACCCCCCACCCCCCTTCATTACCACCCCCAAATGGGTTAAAATAATAGTTCTAACTGCTTTTGGAGAAATAATATGAAAATCAAGGCTGTAGCTGGTGAAGTAACCCGGATTGAAGCCGACGCCGTGGTGGTGAACCTCTTTGAGGGACGGAAACGCCCCGGGGGAGCTACCGCGGTGATGGATAAAGCCCTGGATGGAGCTATCAGCGACCTCATCAAGCGAGGCGAGATTAAGGGGAAGGCGGGGGAGGTCGCCATCATCCACACGCTGGGCAAGCTGCCAGCCCGAATTGTGGCTGTCGCCGGACTGGGCAAGAAAGAGAACTTCAATCTGGACAGTGTCCGTAAGGTAACCGGCGATTTCTCTCGCTCGCTGCGCCGGCTGAACTGCCGCAGGGTAGCCACAATACTCCACGGCGCCGGAACCGGCAGCCTGGCAACAGAGGACCTGGCGGCGGCAATCACCGAGGGCAGCCTCCTGGGACTTTACGACTTCACCAGGTATAAAAAGCCCGAATACAAAGAGATAGCCCAGATAACGATAGTAGAGAAAGAAAAAGACAAGCTATCAGCCATCAGGCGCGGCGTGGAGAAGGGAGAAATAATGGCTGAAGCTACAATGCTTGCCCGCGATATGGTCAACGAGCCCGCCAACGAGATGACCCCCCCGCACATGGCGGAAATAGCCAAAGGGCTGGCTAAGAAATATAACCTGGAATTTAATGTCCTTGATTCCCGGGAAATGAAGGCGATGGGCATGGGAGCGCTCTTAGGGGTAGCCAGCGGAAGCAGCCAGCCGCCGAAGCTAATAACCCTCAGCTATAAGGGGAAGCCAAAATCGCCGAACGCCGTCGGTTTCCTGGGCAAAGGGGTAACATTTGATTCCGGGGGGATTTCCATCAAGCCTGCGGAGGGAATGGGGGAGATGAAGGATGATATGGCTGGCGGCGCTGCGGTTATGGCGGCGGTGGTCGCCATCGCCCGGCTGAAGCCCAGAATCAATATCACCGCAGTAGTCCCGGCTACCGAGAATCTCCCCAGCGGCACCGCCCTGAAGCCAGGGGACATCGTAAAAGCAATGAACGGCAAGACCATAGAGATAATAAGCACCGACGCCGAGGGAAGGCTCATCCTGGCTGACGCCCTGAGCTACGCCGTAAAGCAGAACCTCTCTCCCCTGATAGACCTGGCTACCCTGACCGGCGCCTGCCGGGTTGCCCTGGGCACTGGCTACAGCGGGCTGTTCAGCAATGACCAGCAACTGGTAGATAAAATCTCCAGCGCCGCTGACAGGACCGGGGAAAAGATGTGGCGAATGCCGCTGCCCGAGGAATACAAGGAGCAGAACAAAAGCCTGATTGCCGATATTAAGAACACCGGGGAAAAATATGGCGGCGCTATCACCGCCGCCCTTTTCCTGTCGGAGTTCGCCGGCGACACCCCCTGGGCTCACCTCGACATCGCCGGTACCGCCTCCAGCAGCAAGGAAAGCGGCTACATCGTAAAAGGAGCTACCGGCGTGGGAGTAAGGACGCTGGTTGAGCTGGCTTTATCGCTGGCGAGGTAAGGAGACAATATGAAGGTAAAGTGGCTGGGTCACTCCTGTTTCCTGATTACCTCGGAGGGGGGAAAGAAGTTAATCACCGACCCTTACACCGTGGGCGCAGGCATCGGCTACTCTGCCATCAGGGAAAACACCGATGTCGTTACCGTGAGCCACGAGCATGGCGACCACAACAATGTTTCCCAAGTAAAGGGAAATCCACAGGTAATTAAAGGCAGCGGCGCTAAAAATGCCGCCGGCATCGAGTTCAAAGGCATCGCCACCTACCACGACGATTCCCGGGGAAGAGAAAGAGGAGCTAATACCGTATTTTGTTTCACTGTTGACGGCATCAGACTGTGCCACCTGGGAGACTTAGGGCACCTTCTGAGCCAGGAGCAGATAGCCTCGGTGGGCGCGGTGGATATACTGTTTATTCCCGTAGGGGGCTTTTTCACCATAGATGCCGCCGCCGCCAGCGAGGTATGCCAGCAATTGAAGCCCAGAGTGATAATCCCGATGCATTTCAGGACGCCCCGATGCGCCTATCCCATAAGCACGGTCGATAGCTTCCTCAAAGGGAAAGAAAGGGTGAAAAGGTGGGATAAAAGCGAGGGGGAATTTCGGGCAGGGGAACTGCCCGCCGAGAGCGAAATCGTGGTATTCGCGCCAGCGTCATAGTCAAAACCAGAACGCCGGCGATTCGTTAGCTAACGGACCAGGGGGGAGTTAAACGCAGGTGATTTTTAAAGATAGTGAATTTACTTTTACTCCGCCGAAGCGGATTTCCTGGGCACGGCGTGTCCTAATCAAACCCTGCGCCGGCTACCCTTCCCCATACCCGGCAACCACCAGCCCCAGACTACTCAATACCATCATCCAGGGCATCAGGAAGGTGAGCGACGCCGACATCATCATCGCCGATGCCACTCCCAGCGGTGAATCAATCTACCCCATCTATAAAGCCCTGGGATATGACTTCAGTAATGTCTTACTGCTTGACGCCAAAGACTCCATTTTCGTGGAGGTGGAAAATCCCCTGGAGGAATTTTTCGCCCTGCCCACCTTCTGGATACCCAACCTGGTGCTGCGCAGCGACCTCTTAATCAGCGTGACTCCTTTCAAGAGCTTCAGAAATGCCGCCCGCTTCAGCATCGCCAACCTGATAAGCTTGCTCCCGGTGAACCGATACCAGTCAGGCAAATCAGGCGGCTGGGGAGCGCTGTATGAGATGGGAATAGAGAACGCCCTTGCCGACCTTTACTTCACCATGCCCTTTGACCTGGGAATCATTGAAGCCGGGCAGAAACTCTTTTGCTCCGATGACCCCACGAAAGGGGAGGTGGAGGAATACGGGAAGATTTTTATGGGCGAACCGTATGAGGTAGACCGCGAGGCTTCAGAGACAGCGGCGGTTCGCTGTGAGTATGTGAAGCTGATTGACAAGGGGAAAGTTGCCCTTGAGGACTAAGCCGGAGCCGGCTTACCCCCAAAATAAGCATTAATATCGGCGGCAGCCCGCTTGCCGGCTCCCATGGCACTGATAACCGTAGCCGCTCCGGTAGCCATATCACCGCCACACCAGACCCTGTCCTTGCTGGTCCTGCCCGTAGCTTCATCGGTGCGTACGGTGCCCCACGGGGTAAGCTCAAGACCGCTGGTCGTTGAAGGGACAATCGGGTTAGGCATGGTGCCCAGGGCAACAATAACGGTATCAACAGGTATAATAAATTCCGTCCCTGGCTTCTTGACCGGTCGCCTCCGACCGCTCTCATCAGGCTCGCCCAGCCCCATTTCATAACACTCCACCTCCTTGACCCTGCCCTCCGCGTCGCCAATAAAGCGATGGGGATTGGTTAAAAGTCTGAAGACGACTCCCTCTTCCTTGGCATTCTCCCTCTCTTCAGCCCTGGCGGGCATTTCCACTTCAGAGCGGCGGTAAATGAGATTTACCTCCTGAGCTCCGAGCCTCAAGGCACATCTTGAGGCATCCATAGCCACATTTCCCCCACCAATGACCACTACCCTCTTCCCTACCTTTATCGGCGTATCATACCGTGGAAAGCGATAGGCGCCCATCAAATTCGTCCTGGTAAGAAATTCATTAGCGGAGTAGATGTCGCTCAGGTTCTCGCCGGAAATACCCAGAAACATCGGTGCTCCCGCGCCGGGAGCCAGAAAGACAGCGCTATAGCCATTCTCCAGAAGCTCGTCCACGGTAGCCAGCTTGCCAATCACACGGTCAAGCTTAATCTCAACACCCAGGGACTCCACATACTTAACCTCAGCTTGAACGATGTCCTTGGGCAGCCTGAACTCGGGAATGCCATACATCAGCACCCCGCCGGCAACATGGAGCGCCTCAAAAACGGTTACCGCATATCCCTGCCTGGCCAGGTCGGCGGCGCAGGTCAGTCCCGCAGGACCGGAGCCGACCAGGGCTACCTTCCTGCCTTTAGATGCCACGCGCTCCTTTCGCTGCTCACTAACTTCGGGGTGAGCCCGTTCCCAATCAGCCACATAGCGCTCAAGCCTGCCGATAGCCACCGGGGCGCCCTTCTTATTCAGGGTGCAGCTCTCTTCACATTGTGTTTCCTGAGGACAGACCCGACCGCAAATGCCGGGAAGGCTGTTTGTCTTCTTAATGAGCCTCACTGCCTCAGGCATATCGCCCTGGCGCAGCGCTTTTATAAACTCAGGAATCCTTACCCCCACGGGGCAGCCCTCAATGCAATGGGGGTCCTTGCATTGAATACAGCGGTTAGCCTCTTCAACAGCCTGCTGTTCACTATATCCTAAAGCCACCTCGTTAAAATTCCTCCTCCTCACCTCCACCTCCTGCTTCGGCATCGGCACCCGGTTCAGGTTTATCTTTATCTTCTCAGCCATTTTATTCCCTTTCCGTCAGGCCAGCAGACATTTCCCAGAGCTTCAAAGACTCCTTCTCTTCCTTGAGGTAAGCGCGCTGCCGGTTCACAAGCAAGTCCCAATCAACCTCATGACCATCAAATTCAGGACCATCAACACAGGCAAACCGGGTCTCCCCACCCACGGAGACCCGACAACAACCACACATCCCGGTGCCATCAACCATTATCGGGTTTAAGCTCACAATGGTCTTGACGCCAAATGGCTTGGTGGTCAAGGAGCAAAACTTCATCATTGGAGTGGGACCAATGGCAATGACCCGGTCCACGCCTCCCTTCTGCAAAAGCTCCTTTAATGGCTCGGTGACCAATCCCTTGCGCTTATACGAGCCGTCATCGGTAGTCACAATAAGCTCATGGCTCACACTCCTGAGGCGCTCTTCCCAGAAAACAAGCTCCTTGGTGCGAAACCCCATAATTGCTATGACCTTGTTCCCTGCCTCCCTCATCGCCCGGGCTACGGGCGCTATGGTGGCGACAGCATACCCTCCGGCAACGCATACCACGGTGCCAAACTTCTCAATCTCGGTGGGGCGACCCAGGGGGCCGACGAAGTTAGCCAGGCTGTCGCCGGCTTCAAGCAAAGCTAATTTCCTCGTCGTAGTCCCCACCACCATAAACACGAAGGTTACGCTCCCTTTTTCGGCATCCCAGTCAGCAAGGGTCAGTGGAATCCGTTCCCCCTGCTCATCAACCCTGATAATAATAAACTGCCCCGCTCTCGCTTTCTTCGCTACCTCAGGCGCTTCCACCTCCATAAGGAATATGTTAGCCGCCAGTTCCTCTTTGGCTATAATGCGGTACATCGGTCAAATATCCTCCTAATATTGAAACCAAACCCTACAATATTACCTGAATATCGGAAAAGTGGCAAGGGGGGGACGGATGAAAAAGTTGAAATTTATATTAAGAGGAATAGCCCGGCGCCGCTCTTATCCTCCCGCTACCGGGACAACATCCAGGTCCTGGAGCATCTTCTTTAGCGCGGCAGTCCAGCCGCTCCCGCTCTGCTTTATATCCAGCTTCAGATGGGTATGCCCCACCCTGACCGTCACCCGGCTCCCCGAAGTGGAAATAGACTCCACTCCTGCCCGGCTAGCCAGCGCCTTTATCTCCACCACATAGAGGAGGTTTTTCACCGCCTGAGGCGGACTGCCAAAGCGGTCCTCAAGCTCCTGGGCTATGTCCGTTATTTCGGCGACGCCCTTTATCCCGGCTAACCAGCGGTAAAGGCTCAGCCTGGCATCCAAATCAGCTACATACTCCTCGGGGATATAGGCATCCAGCGGGAGCGAAATGACGGGAGACTGCCCGGTCATCTGTTGGCTAACAGATTGCTTTCCGTTAGCTAACGAACTCGCAATGACATTCTCACCAGCTTTCAACTCCGCCACTGCTTCAGTCAGCAGCTGGCAGTAAAGGTCAAAGCCGATAGCAGCGATGTATCCGCTCTGCCTGACGCCGAGGAGATTGCCCGCCCCCCGGATTTCCAGGTCCTTCATGGCGATGCTGAAGCCGGCGCCGAGCTCGGCAGCTTCCAAAATAGTCCTGAGCCTCTCCCGAGCCCGGTTGGTGAGCTGCCTCTCCCGGTCAAAGAAGAAGTAAGCATAAGCCTGGTTAATGCCCCGCCCCACCCTCCCCCTCAACTGGTAAAGCTGGGTCAACCCGAAGCGGTCAGCCTGGTCCACAATCAGGGTATTGACATTGGGCATATCCAGTCCCAGTTGAACGATGGTAGTGGTCAGCAGCACATCGCTCCTCCCGGCGATAAAGTCCGCCATCACGCTCTCCAGCTCCTCCTCGGGCATCCGTCCATTCGCTATGGCGATTCTTGCCCCGGGAACAAGAGACTGTAATTTGTCAGCCACCAGGGCGATGCCGCTCACCCGGTTATGCACGAAAAAGACCTGACCGTTCCTCTCCAGTTCCCGCGCTATCGCCTGGCGGACCAGAGCGTCGTCATAAACACCAACATAGGTCTTGATGGACAGCCGCTCCTCGGGAGGCGTCTCCATAACATTCATGTCCCTGATTCCGGTCAGGGACATATGGAGCGTGCGGGGAATGGGAGTGGCGCTGAGGGTCAGCACATCCACCTCTTTTCTCACCTGCTTGAGCTTTTCCTTCTGCATCACACCGAACCGCTGCTCCTCGTCAATTATCACCAGACCCAGGTCCCGGAAGACGACATCTTTTTGCAACAGGCGGTGCGTGCCGATGCATATATCCACCCTGCCTCGAGCCAGCCCTTCAAGAACAGCCTTTTCCTCCTCGGGGGAACAAAAGCGGCTCAGCACCTCCACCCTCACCGGGAAAGCCCCCAGCCTCTCCCTGAAGGTAATGAAATGCTGCTGGGCGAGCACGGTGGTGGGGACTAAAACCGCCACCTGCTTGTTAGCCATCACCGCCTTGAACGCCGCCCGCACGGCGACCTCGGTCTTACCGTAGCCGACATCGCCGCAGATAAGCCTCTCCATCGGTCGGGCTTTCTCCATATCCTCCTTGACCGCCATAATCGCCTCAAGCTGGTCGGGCGTCTCCACATAGGGAAAAGACGCCTCCAGCTCCTGCTGCCACAGCGTATCCCCGGAAAAGGCAAAACCAGGAGCCACCTCACGGCGGGAATAGAGGTCCAGCAGCTCCCGGGCAATATCCGCCACCGACTGCTTAATCCGCCTCTTGGTCCTCTCCCAGTCCTGAGTCCCCAGCCGGGAGAGAACCGGCGATTGAACGCCGCCGACATAGCGGCTGACCCGCTCCACATTCTCAACAGGGACATAAAGACGGTCGTTAGCCGCATACTTTAGCACCAGATATTCCCGCTCAACGCCGTCGTCGGACCTCCGCACCAGACCGCCGAAGCGGGCAATGCCGTGGTCAATATGGACAACATAGTCGCCGGGGGTCAACCTGGGGAATAGCCAGCGGCGGCTGAGCGGAGCTTTTTTAACCCGTCGTGCCTGCCGGGCAAAGCCGAAGAGCTCGGAATCGGTGAGCAGCGTCAATACATCCCGGACCATCCATCCGCCGGCAAGCGAGCCGGGAATCAGGGTAACTGAGCCGCGAGGCGGCACCTCCTCCACCTGCGTCGCCGGGGAAACAGGCATCCCCTGCTGCTCCAGAAGCTCCGCCAGCCGGTCAGCCTGATGGCTGACCACGACCAGACGCTGCCCCTGGCGTAGCATCCCGGGGACGGAAGCGAGGAAGGTCTCCAGCCTGCCGCCATAGCTTTGAGGCAGGCTGAAGGGCAGGGACTGCCGGGATTGGGCATCCCAGGAATTTAATACCACGCGCTTGTGGCTTAATAGTTTCGGCTCCATCTCGTTCCATGCTAAATAAGGGGAAGGGGAAACCCCCGGCCCAACCAAAGCCTGCTGAGCTGCCTTTCGAACGACAGCAGCGATTTCTGAAGGGGAACTAAGTATAAGCAGCCCGCCTGGGGGAAGATACTCAAGGACATTTCCCCCCCCCGTCGAAATCTCCCCGGCGGGAATGATGGTCACCGAGGCGATGAGCCCGGTTGACCTCTGGCTTGCCGGGTCGAAAGACCTCAGGCTCTCCACCCTGTTTCCCCAAAACTCTATCCTTACCGGCAGGCTGCTATCGGGGGGGAAGATGTCCACGATGCCGCCCCGCCGGCTCACCGTCCCGGGCAACTCCACCAGACTCTCCACCTCGTAGCCCATTTTTTGCCACCGGGACAAAAGCTCCAGGGGGTCAGCAGCCGTGCCCGGCACCAAAGTGTGGCAGGAGGAAACAAAGTCGCCGCGGGGCAGCGTCGGGCTCGCCACCGCCGCCCCCGAAGCTATTACCAGAGGGGGCTTACCGGCACCCCGTCCCGCCGCCAGCGCCGCTAACGCCTGCAGCCTTTCCACCCCCTGAGGGCTGACGGCTGAGGGCTGGCGGCGGTCATAAAAGGGAAAATCAAGTTCGGGAAAGCAGTAAACATTAGCCCGGGGAGAACACCACGACTGAAGCTGCTCCTGGAGTTTCCGGGCGTCTCCGAGCCTGGCGGTTACCACCATTAGCGGCAGGTCAAGCTCCTCGTAAAGGGCGGCGATGAGGCAGGGTATGGCGGCATCAAGCACCGCCGCCGTTCCCTCCTTCACCAGCCGGCGATAAAAAGGCAGCCCTCTTACCACCGGAAGCAAGCCCCAAAGATTCATACCCGAATAATTCTAGCACAATGTCATTGCGAGGAGTCCGGCAGTTGACGGACGACGAAGCAATCTATGCTGATTCTCCCTCCCCTGGCGGGAGGGAATTAAAGGGAGGGGGAGTCCGCGGGCTGACAGAGCACCCTCACCCTGACCCTCTCCCATCAAGGGAGAGGGGATTTCTCATGAGATTGCTTCGCCCGTTAGCTAACGGGCTCGCAATGACAAGCTTGTCGCCCTGCGGGCAACGACTTTCAGTTAATGACCTTCGGTTGTTGACCTTCGGTTGTTGACCTTCGGTTGTCGCCCTGCGGGCAACGACTTTCAGTTGTCGCCCTTTGCCAGCATTGCTATAATCACCCTTATGTCCTATAACCGCATAGTGGCTAAATTCGGCACACGCCTGCTGACTTCGGGCACAGAGCACCTTGATTTCCAGGTTATGTCAAGTTTAGCCGAGCAGGTAGCCTGCCTTCACCGCCAGGAGAAGGAGCTCATCATCGTCTCCTCGGGAGCCATCGCTGCCGGCAGGGAAAAGCTCTCGGGAATCCTGGAGCGCAAGAGCACCCGGTTCAAGCAGGTCCTGGCTTCGGTGGGACAGAGCCGGCTTATGTCCACCTACGAGCAGCTTTTCAGCAAGCATGATATAACCGTAGCCCAGGCGCTGCTCACCAAGGCGGATATGTCCGACCGCTCCGGCTATCTCAATGCCCGCAATACCCTGCTGGCGCTGCTGGAGTTGAGGCTGATTTGCATCGTCAACGAGAACGATGTCGTTGCCCTGGACGAGATTGAGGAGCTTAAATTCGGGGACAACGATAACCTCTCCGCAATAGTGGCTAACCTGGTCGACGCCGACCTCCTGGTGCTCCTCACCGACATCGGGGGCTTATACACCGCCGACCCCCATTACCACCCCGAGGCGAAGCTCATCCCCCGGGTGGACAAAATCGACGCCGAAATTGAGCGGCTGAGCAGCAAGAGCTTTAACGAGCAGGGAACGGGCGGGATGCTCACCAAGATTGAAGCCGCCCGGCTGGCGACGGCGTCAGGCGTGAGCGTGGTCATCGCCGATGGACGGGAGCCTGATGTGCTGACCCGAATCAGCAGCGGAGAAAATATCGGCACTTTTTTCCCGCCACAGGCAAGCAAGATGGAGAGCAAAAAGAGGTGGATGCTCAGCGGGCTGGCTTCCCGGGGGAAAATCACCGTGGACAAAGGCGCTGAAAAAGCCATCAGGGAGCAGAACAGGAGCCTGCTCCCCGCCGGCGTCGTCTCAGTGGAAGGCGACTTCCAGCGCGGCGATACACTGGATATATTCACCGGGCAGGGGAAGCAGATTGGCTGCGGCATAGCCAACTACGGCGCGGCAGACATCGCCGCCATCAAGGGCGCCCACTCCGACCAGATTTCAGCCCTCACCGGACATAACTACGGCGACGAGGTAATCCATAGGAATAATATGGTAATATTGTAAGAACGGGAATGGATACATTGAAAACCAATGTTTTGTATTATGGCGATAACCTAGAAATAATAAAGAATTCGGGAGGGTATGATGATTACTTTACAAGGCATACGATTAAATCAAAAGGGTTACATTCTCTATTTGACTAGCGCCACAGTGGAAGAACTTAAAAGTTGGTTTGATGCTGACCGCATTTATCCAGACATTTGGAAGAGAGAAAAACCAGAAGGTTACCAGAGAATACCTGATAAAGAAAGGTTCATGAAGATTGCAGAATATGTAGAGGGAAAATTGCAGATTGAAGAAACTCTACTTCCTAATTCTGTTATCTTAAACGTAAGGAAAAAAGGAATTATAGAATTCGAACCCTTCGAAAAAACAAAGAGTAAAAAAACCGTAGAACTTGGCAAGATTTTAATTGATGACCCAGCTTTACCTTTTTTTGAAGTTGACGGACAGCATCGTGTACGAGGGTTGATTGAAGCATACAAAGAACTCAAGGAAAAGAAATCAGATGATTTTGAAGAGATTAGGGCCTACCCAGTTCCACTAACAATTATAGAAGGACTTGACCGTCCCACAGAAGCGATGCAGTTTGTTGTAATAAATACCACTCAGAAAAAAGTTGACCCTGCATTAGTACTAAGAATTCTTCATAAGCGATATAGAGACAAAGGTGAAAAGCTAGAGTTCTTCCTAAGGGGTCAGACTTGGCGGCTCTGGGCGGTAGAAATGTGCGATCAACTCAATTCGGATCCCAACTCCCCCTGGTGTGACAAAATCGTTGCCCCAGGGGATGAACGTAAAGGGCGAGTGATAAGTGAACAAAATTTCATAAATTCTTTGGAAACAGTTTATCCCAGTAAAAAAATGGAACCCGATGAGGTAAAGAATTACTTACCCCTCTATTGGAAAGCTATTGAAGCTCTATGGCATGAATGTGTTGGTGAAAATGCGGTTAAGTATTCCTTACAG
>CAYHBC010000027.1:6190-14146 GCA_964354775.1 uncultured Dehalococcoidales bacterium | reverse complement strand
CCGCGGCTGGGGTCGGCGGGACCGTAGGACTTCACCAGGGGATGGTTTGACAGGTGGCGGCTGACCTCGCGGCGCAGTATGCCCGTGCCCTTGCCGTGAACCACCCACACCCGGTACAGCCCCGCCTGGTAGGCGGCATATAAGAGCTCATCAAGCCGGGGGAGAGCCTCCTCCACCGTCAGGCTGTGCAGGTCAAGCTCTTCCTCCACGGGGTTCATCTATCGCCTTCGGACTGGCTACTTGACCCCGGCGAGCTCGGCGAAGTTCTCCCCGAGAAGCCGCCGCCGCACCCCTTCGTCGGGGAAGAGTCTCTCTATTCTCCGCTTGATGAACCCGTAGTCAAACTTGCTGTCTTTGCCGTGAAAGCCGTAAGGTCCGTCAGTCCCGAAGAGGCACTGCTCCACTCCGAGGTATTCCACCGCCTGGCGGGTCGTTCTCTCGCCCACATAGCTCGTCTGCGACAAATCCACGAAGATGTTCTTCCTCTGGCGAATCGCCTTCCAGGTCTTGCCGTAGAGGGGGAAGCCGGCGTGAGCCAGGATGAGCTTCAGGTCGGGGACTTCCTTCAACAGACCGTCGTAGTCCCCCTCGGCGCCGAAGCCCACATGGATGAGCAGGGGCTTTCCCAGAGCCGCCAGCTTTTGGGCTACCGGGGCAAGCGCGGCGGGGGCATAGTGGTGCCAGAAGGAGTGCGCCTTGACGCCTATAACGCCCGGGGCGTCCTTATATTTTTCAAACTCCGCCACCTGGTCCTTCTTTCCCCGGGGGTTAACGAAAATCCAGCCCAGGAAGCGCCGGGGGTGTTTCTTCACCGCCTGGAACACCGGCTCGTTGTCGGGGTCGGGGTAGATGTGGCAGGTCTTTCCCTGAATCTTGATGTCCCCTTCAGGAGTGAAGACCGCGGTGAACCGCTTTGCCAGCCCGTGCAAGGAGCGGTGGGTCAGCAAAAACTGGAGCTGGCTCACCAGGAAGGGCGACGGCTCGGGGAAGGGGTCAACCACCAGGCCCATCAGGGCGACTTTATCCACGCCTGCCTCGTCCATTTTGGGCAACATCTCCTCAACCGTGAGCACCCTTTCGTCCAGATGACAGTGGCAGTCGATAATCATCTTTTTCCTCCTCCTTGATGTCGGTGAGGAAATAGTAGCAGAGGAGAGGCGTCCTATCAAGCAGGGCTGGTCTTGACGGGGCGAGGGCGAAAGCCTACCATTTCGGGATGGCTGAGGAAGGAAGGCGGCGGTTTTTCTACGGCTATGTGGTGGTATTCGGCGCCTGGCTGGCGATGTTTGTGAGTGGTGGGGCGCAGTTCAGCTTCAGCATTTTCCTTCCCTCGCTGCTGGAAGATTTTGGCTGGACGAGGGGGATGCTCTCCCTGGGGTTCACCCTCAACCTGGTGCTGGTGCCGGTCGTCGGGCTGGTGGGCGGTTACCTGGTGGAGCGTATTGGTCCGGGGCGGGCGGTGGTGATTGGCGCTGTAGTCGGCGGCAGCGGCGTAGCCCTGGTGAGCACGGTGAGCCAGATATGGCAGTTCATCCTGCTCTACGGGCTTTTAATTCCTGCGGGCATCGGGCTGTCCTACATCGTCGTCACGGTGTCCACGGTGAGGCGGTGGTTTATGAGGAAGGCAGGGCGGATGGTCGCCCTGGCGATGTCGGGGTCGGGGCTGGGCATAGTCTTTCTGGTGATAGCGGCTCACGCTATGATAGAGTCCTGGGGATGGCGGACAAGCTACCTCGCCCTGGGCGTGATTCTCCTGGTCGGGGCGGTAACGGGCGGTCTCCTGCTCAAAAAGGACCCCGAGTCGGCAGGGACCTACCCCGACGGGGTGAAGCCCACCGAGGCGGAGCTGAAGGCAAGAGCGGACTTTGCGGTGCGGAGCGAAAAATGGTCGGTGAGGGAGGCGTTTAAGACCCCCAGCTGGTGGCTGCTCATCGGTGCCCAGCTGGGGAGTGAGGTAGCGCTGCTGGGCTTTCTGGTTCACCTGATAACCTGGGGCTCCCTTGACCTGGGGATACCGCGGGGGACTATGGTGCTCATTTATAGCTACGGGTTTGTGCTTGCGGCGGTCCTGGGGCGTCTGTTCGGAGGGTTTATCTCCGACTGGTATATGGAGCGCTTCGGCATCAGCCGGAAGCCGATACTTTATCTTGCCACGCTGGGGGTGGGGTTGGGAGCCTTCCTGTGCCTTAAGGTCAGCGGTGTTTCGGGGATAGTCCTGGTGTCGCTCCTGCTGGGCTTCTGCTACGGGAGCGGGCTGGCGGTATTTCCCACCTACCTCGGCGACCTCTTCGGGGTGAGGAATGCCTCGGTGCTCTTTGGCGCCGCCGGGCTCTTCGTGGGCGTCATCGGAGCGGCGGGACCCCTCCTCTTTGGCTTTTCCTACGATGCTACGGGTTCCTATAACCTGGCGTTTATGGTCACCGGGGCGATATGCCTGATTTCTGCCCTGTGCCTGGTCTGGCTCAAACCGCCGCGGAGAAGGGAAAGGGGCGCGGTAGATTGACGCTGGGGAATCTTTATTGATACAATACGAGTTGCTGTCGGGGAATTGAGCAAAAAATATAAAAGGAGGTGCTGAAATGGCAGTAGTGTATCCTTCCCTGGAGTGGATGGAGGCTTTCAAGGAGAAAGCCAACAGTAACGAGGAGTATGCCCGGGTGGCGCATGACTGGGAGGGTGACTTCACCATTGAGGTAGGCGTTGACGAGATGGCGGTGAAGGACCTGTCCAACGAAAAGCACATGAAGGCGATGACGGAAATGCTCATGCCTTCGGTGATGATGGACCTCGATGGCTGGAAGGGAACTCCCTTCGGGAGCCTCATGGAAAAGCTTATGGGGACTTCCTTTGACGACTTGTTGAAGTTAGGGTCAAGTGAGGAAATCACCAAGAAATTGAACCCCAGGGAGATGGCGGAGCGATTTTCCAAGCTAAAGCGCGATGACCTTAAAGGGGTCAAGTTCTGTATGTGGATAGACTTCTGGCACGGGAAGGTCAGGAGCCCTCTGGAAATCATCCCCCCGGGGAAGCCCCGGGATACCAAGTTTGGGCTGATGGGCTCTTATACCGAGTTTAAGAAGCTTGTCACCGGTCAGGCGGATTCAATAAAGATGGTGATGATGGGGAAGCTGAAGCTCAAGGGGAACCTGGCCTATATGATGAAGCGGGTGAAAGCGGTGACCATGGTCACCAAGATAATGGGAACCATTCCCATAGAATAGCGAAGAAGTGCGGTTTGACGCCGGGGGTGGTTTAGGGGTATAGTGACACTGAGGCCCCGTGGTGTAGCGGTTTTAACATGCCACCCTGTCACGGTGGAGATCAGGGGTTCGAATCCCCTCGGGGTCGCCACTTCAAGACCTAGCCGGTGCTCTTAATTATGCCCACCAGGTTAAGCCCGTGTATCATCATGCTCACGGCGATGGCGGCGAGAAGCAGGCTGAATACTCGCGATACCGCCTGAAGTCCACCCTTCCCCATAAATCTAATAATTTGATTGCTTGACAGGAAGATAACCCAGGTAAGCACCATGTTCAAGGCAAAAGAGATGAGGACAATGTAGAGAGGAAACTGAGTTGCCAGCAGCAGAAGGGTGGTAATGGTTGCCGGACCCACCGTCAGCGGAGTTCCAATGGGGACGACCGCCACCATTTCTTCTTTTATGGTTTCTACCATTCTGCCGGTGGTCATATATTTTATGGACAGGACCAGCAGGATAATCCCGCCAGCGATGGCAAAGGAGCCCACCGAAATATCCAATACCCGCAGAATAAACTGACCCAGAAAGAGAAATACCAGCCCCACAACGGCGGCGGTTACGGTGGCGAGATGGACCATCCTGTGGCGCTCCGGACTGGACATCCCTTCGCTCAGCGAGATTAGAAAGGGCAGGGTGCCCAGAGCATCAATGACGATGAACAGAGGGACGAAGGTCCATATAAAGCTTTGTAGAAGGTCGTCCATTTCGTCGTATCCGGTCCTATCTTAACCGCTTTTGCAGGATTAGCTTATCGTCGCCGGAGGCATAGAAATCAGGAATGCGGGCGACTATTTCATAGCCATTATCGGTATGAAAGCGTCGGCTCGCCTCGTATGCCGGCGTGGATGAGGTCTCAATTAGAGCCAGCCTCCCCTTAGCCCGGATAATCTCCTTCTCTGCGGACTTCATCAGGAGCCTTCCTATGCCCTGTCGGCGCTTTTCCTGAGCGACAGCATTCCAGTAGATGTCCCATGTCCCCTCGGTCAAAGGCGTGGGTCCGTAGCAGACATAACCTGCCAGGACTGAGTCATCCTCAGCAACCAGGATGTAATAGCCGGAGTTGTGCAGCGCCTCAAGGTAGCTATCAATTATTTCCTCAGCTACCGCCACTTCAAAGGGTTTGAATTCCGGAGTATGGCACAGCATTTTCACTATGCCGGGTTTGTCTTCGTAAGTCATCGGGCGAATGTTGATTTTCATTGTTTTTCCCATCAAGAGCCAGCTGGATAATTTCCTCAGTGAACTCATTATAGCTCATTCCGGCTGCTCCTGCCTGTCGTGCCGCTCCGGTGCCAGGGGAGATATCGGGATTGGGGTTTACCTCAATAACATTTAGCTCTCCATCTCCATCCATCCGCATATCCACTCTGGCATAGCCCCTGCCGCCGACCAGCTCAAAAGTTGCCCTTGCTGTCTTGGCAATGCATTTTTGCTCTTCAGCCTCAAGGTCTGCGGGGCAGACTGCCCTGGTGGACTGAAAGTAGAAGCTGTCAGGCTCCCACTTGGCGGCAAAGGTGAGAACTCGGGGCATTCCGGGGGGTAAAGAATAGACTATTTCGGAAACAGGGAGGACGGTGCGCTCGGAGTTACCCAGAACGGTAGCGTTAAACTCCCGCCCATCAATGAACTCCTCAACCAGGGCGTCTCCGCCGTAACAGGCGCTCACCAGCCGGCTCTGCCTTTCCAGGGCGGCGAAGTCATTGACTATGCTCTCCGGGGATAGACCATGGCTGGCGTCCTCGCAGCGAGGCTTGACGATGCAGGGATAGCTCAGCCGGAACTGGTGCAGTATCTGGGGGTTCAGCAGCTGAAAGTCCGGCGTGGGGATTCCCGCGGCGGTGAGAATTGCCTTTACCTTAGCCTTATCCAGGGCTAGCCTCAGCATTGAAGGGGGACAGCCGGTGACGGATATACCTGCTTGCGATAGAATCTCCGGAATGAACGCTTCAGTTTCAGGATAACCACAGAATCCTTCAAAAAGGTTGAACACCAGGTCGGTATTCAGGGAGCTGAGTTTCCTTTCAGCCTGGGCAAGCGGCGGCACCAGGGGGACTAGAACGACATCAAAGTCAAGCTGAAGCAAAGCCTGGTGCACCGCCTCCACGGCGTCAAGAACACCGAGCACCGCTTTTTCTTCGCCAATCTCATCGTAGCGTGAAGGATATGGTTCGTTGTAGACGATGGCTACACGCCCACGCATTGTGGATACCTCTCAATCGCAGCATCTACCACACTAGCGATAAGTCTTTCGTAAGTCCATCCCAGCTCTTTTGCCATAATGACCAGGTCGCTCTGGGCGCCAAGTCCCGGCAGCGGGTTTATTTCCAGGAAGCAGGGCACTCCCTGGGGGCTGACTCTGAAGTCCAGCCGGGCAAAGTCCCGGCACCCCAGGGCTCTAAAGGCGTTGAGCCCCGATGCCTCCAGGTTCTGCAACACCTTCGGGTCAAGACGGGCAGGGCACTCATAATCCACCAGCTCCAGGTAATTGCGTTTCACCTCCAGGGAGTAGACAAAATAATCCTCTCTCCTTCTAGGAAGTATGCGCATTGCACCCAGGACTTGGGGTGGGGAGTTGCCGATGATTCCCAGGGTGACCTCGTCACCGGAGATGAACTCTTCCATCATCACCGGCTGCTGATATTTCTCCATCAGTCTCTCCATTACCCCAATCGCCTGTTCAGGGTCTTTCACCACTGAAGTGAGGTGGATTCCCTTGCTTGAGCCTTCATGCGCCAGCTTGACAATAGCCGGGAAAGGAAAATCGCCGTCATCCCGGCGATAAAGCTCCTCTGGGGCGTTGATTACCCGCCACTTCGGAGTGCGCACTCCGGCTGAGGCAACCAGCTTTTTGGTCAGCGGTTTGTCCAGGCAGATGGTCAAACACTGCGGGTCTGAACCCGAATAGGGAATATTCAGCATCTCCAGGATTGAAGGCACCTGGGCTTCCCTGCTGCAGTGATTGCCTCGCCCCTCGGCAATGTTGAAAACGAAGTCCACCTTCTCGCCAAGAACATTTTCCAGGAACTCCCTGCCCCCGCCGAGCAGGACCACGCTATGCCCTGCGGCTTGAAGGGATGCGGCTATAAGCCTGACGGTTTCCTGAGAGTCATATTCTTCCAGGGCGTCGTCGCCGTTAGCTTGCTCAACTGCTATCGCTTCTTTCAGGTCATACGCTAACCCTATCCGCATTTTGAGCTCCTTCTAACTCCAGTTCAACTCTGCTACCGACTGAGCTTACTGCCAGTGGTTCCTGTTTTATGGGGTTGCGATAGTGGAATATGCGACCCTGGTAGTTCCTCAGCGCCAGCATATCTTCAGTCTGCGTCAGGACATAGCTTGGCTGGAGGGAGACCTTGCCTCCGCCCTGGGGCAGGTCAATGACGAAGGTGGGAACAGCCAGCCCTGAGGTGTGTCCGCGCATTCCCTCAATTATCTTTATCCCGACCTCCACCGGTGTGCGGAGGTGCTCGGTGCCCTGCACCTCGTCGCACTGGAAGAGGTAGTAAGGGCGCACCTTTATCCTGAGGAGTCCGTGGCACAGCTCCGTCTGCGCCGCGACGCTGTCATTTACCCCGCGCAGCAGGACGGACTGGTTATTTACCGGCACGCCGCTCCGCACCAAGCGGTCAATGGCTTCCGCAGACTGTGGCGTTATTTCCCGAACATGGTTGAAATGGGTGTTAAGCCATATCGGTCCGTATTTAGCCAGCATGGCGCACAGTTCATGGTTGATACGCTGGGGCAGCACCACAGGAAACCGGGTGCCGATACGGATAATTTCAACATGCCTTATTTCTCTTATTCTGGAAATGATATCCTCCAGCTTGGAGGTGGAGAGCGTCAGAGGGTCGCCGCCGGAGAGAATGACGTCTCTGACAACCTGGTGCTGGCGGATATAGGACAGCATGGCTTCAATTTCATCTGGAGTGCGCACCCAGCCGCCGTTGCGCCATTCTCGCTTGCGGGTGCAGTGCCGGCAGAGCATGGGGCAAATGTCGGTGAGCACCATAAGCACCCGGTCGGGGTAGCGGTGGACCAGACCGGGAACCACGGAGTCTCCTTTCTCATCCAGCGGGTCTTCTACCCCCATTGAGCTCAGGGTCATTTCCTGGATGGAAGGTACCGCCTGCTTCCTTATAGGGTCATCGGGGTCAAGCGGGTTGATTAGCGAGAGGTAATAGGGGGTAATTGATAACGGATAGCGCATCGTTACTAACCTGAGCTGCGCTTGCTCTTCAGTGGAGAGAGGGATGAATTGGGCTAGCTGGGAGACAGTGCAAATCCTGTTCCGGAACTGCCACCTCCAGTCGTTCCAGGTGGCGTCCGGGATGTGACCCCAAAAGCGGTAATGGCTGGTAGTTACTTTACTCGGAGGTTCTTCCTCAAGGTCGCCAGAGCGGCTAAATTTACCCGGAGGTTCCTCTTCTACCTCGCTGTTACAGCTTTCCTGGCGGCACTTTCCCGATTTGTAGAACTGACTAAGCCTTGCTGACGGTGTTCTCAATTTTCCTCCTTTGAGTGCAAATGCTCATAAAAACGGTCTGAGTGCTTTCTTTGTGAACGAAGTGGAATGAACCCTTTGTGCGAACCTGTGTTTCCTATTTCAATAAACATATATGTTGTTTATTAACATCATTGTAACACAATTACTGGGGGTGTCAATAGTTTTTAGCCTGGCAGCAATAAAAATAAATAAA
>CAYHBC010000027.1:2861-6090 GCA_964354775.1 uncultured Dehalococcoidales bacterium | reverse complement strand
CCTCTCACCAGCCCTTCAGGCGCCGGGGACGTCGCCGTGGTGGGGGCAGGGGGCGATTATTTACCAGCGAGCGGTAAATCTGCGCCAGCGTATTGTCCACCCCGTTCATCGCCCCGACCACTACCAGCCGCGCCGCCTCGTTAATAAATTCCTCAAAGCTGCCATAGTCGCCGGTGTAGCCCGCCTTATAGGCATACTGAAAGGTGTCATCCCGGCTATAATCAGCGACGACCGCCTGGTGAATCCTTTCCCTCAGCCTGGGGGAAAAGAGCCGGGGCCAGAGATAGCGGGCATGACGGCGAGCCTCAGGCAAGGGGGACTCGGTGAGAAATGCCCGGTATATGCCGTCAAATCCCTCGTCGGCTCCGTTCTCCGCCCCGACCACCACCATATCGGCTATTGTGGCTATAAATTGCTCCAGGTCGGGGAAATCCCGGCAGCGCCGCTGGTAGAGATGCCGCAGTCCGTTAGCCAACGGATTGATGCCGAGAACCTGCCGGATATCCTTCTGGATTACCTGCTTGAAGCTATCGGGCCAGTAGCGCTCGGCTACAGCGTCAGCTTCCTCGGTATCGGGCAGAAAATGCATTGTAGGTCACCCTCGCCGGAGTTAAATTCAGGGACCGCCCCGGACATATATCACCTGTCCTGAGACAAAGCTCGATTCATCCGAAGCCAGGAAGAGAGCCACATTAGCCACATCTTCAGGCGTCCCCAGCCTCCTCAGCGGTATCCCGGCGACGGCGAACCTCTTGAGGTCGTCGAGGTACATTCCCTCCCTTCGGGCTGCCTTCCGGGTCATCTCGGTGTCGATGAAATCAGGGGCGATGCAGTTGACATTTATGTTATAGCGACCCAGCTCCAGGGCTAAGGCTCGGGTGAGCCCCTCCACTCCGGCGCTGGCTGAGGAGTAGTTGAGCCCTCCCTCCCCTCCCAGGGCGGGGGGAACGGGCGAGGATATGTTGATAATCTTGCCGTAGCCCTGCCTGACCATATATCCCTGGGCTGCCCGGGTGCAGTTGAAGCTCCCCTTCAGTTGGACATCAATAACGGCGTCCCATTCCTCCTCCGACATCTCGGCGAGGGCGGCGTCCCTTCTTATTCCGGCGTTATTGACCAGGATGTCCAGCCGACCGAACCGCCCTGCTGCCTCTTCAAACATTGAGTCCACCTCCTCCCGGTTAGCGACATCTCCTTTAATCGCCACCACCTCGCCGCCCAGTTCCTTGAGCCTTTCCACGGTGTCCGCAGTGTAGGCGAGCTCAACATCGTTTACAATGACGCCGGCGCCCTCCTGGGAAAACCTGAGGGCGATTGCCCTGCCGATACCCCGTCCTGCCCCGGTGACCAGGGCTACTTTATGTAGCAGCTTCACTTGACCATTTAGAGTGGGGAAAGGGTTATTTTCTGGTGATTACAAACTGGCAGTAGCCGTCCTTCACCATTGAGGCGTCCATATTGATGGTTGCCTTCAGGTTTAGCTCCTGGCAGGCGGTATTGCCGGCGGCAAGGCAGGCATGCCGGCAGGGGAGGAGGGCGACTACCTCGGGGTTGCATTTCTCCTTCAGCAGGTTGAAGGTGTAGCAGTCGGTCACCTTATACACCAGGCGGCGAGCCCAGTTTTCCACCACCGGCAGCTTGCGAAACTGCTGGGTGCCCAGGTAGGCAAGCTCAATAAACCGTTGCAAAATATGGGGAAAGAGCAGCTCGCCGGTCTGGTCGGCAGCCTCCCGGAGGACCTGGTAAGTCCTGTCGGGATACTCTTCGCCCCGCTGGAGAGTTTTCTTCATCCAGCTTTGTCCGTATTCGCCGAAGAGCTTTTCCGCCGCCGCATCGCTCTCCGCCCCCTTCTTTCCCCCGGCAGCCTGGGCGAACCTGGCGACCACCTCTCGGGGGTCGGACTCCTGGCGGAGGAGGTTGAGCAGGTCCTGGTTAAGCTCAAAAGAGTAAGACTCGGAGGCAATAAGCAGCGGGTAGGGTGATTTTCGGGCTTCCGTCTCCGTTTTAGTTCCCATATCAAGACCTCCTCAGGTGATGGTTATGGCGTTCTCGGGGCAGACCTCCACGCATTTGTTACAGGAGTCGCATTTATAGCGGCGCACGGGGACAAGGTCGTAGACGCCGGGCTCCCTGGGGTCAGCCTCCTTCAGCCTCTCGGCCTGTTTACAATAGACGGCGAATACCATCTGGGGGCAGGCTTGAAGGCACTTCTTGCACCAGAAGGGCACGGTGCATTTTGAGCGGGCAATGTCAATTTTGGGGAACCTCAGGGGCAGCTCTCCCCGGTCAGCGGGCATTACCCGGGGCAGCTTCAACTTGCTTCGGTCAATCATTACCACATCTCCTTGAGCGCCGGTATTTTCTCCCGTTCCACCAGGTGTATTGCTTCCCTGCGGCAGGCGGTCTCGCAAAGACCACAGCCAAAGCACCGCGTGGAGTCGATATTCGCCTTGTTCTGGGTGACATTCATCTTCAGGGCGCCGAACTGGCATCTCTGGGCGCAGAGACTGCAGCCATTGCACTGGTCGTAATCCACCACGGCGACGTGGTGACCTTTGAGCAGGAAAAAGCCGAAGTCCAGCCGCATCACCATGGCATCGCAGGCGGGGTAATCGCAGTTGCAGATGCCGCCGATGAAACGGCTTCCGAATATCATTAAAGTGTGGACGAAGCCCCTCTTGTCCATGCGGCGCAGCCATTCCTTGGCTTCCCCGGTGCTGACCCAGTGGACGCCTCCTTTATACCTTTCGGGCCACCGCTCCCATTTCAGCATGCCTGTCCCCACTCCCATACAGGTGCATTCGTCCTTGCTTCTCTCGTCTATGCCCAGGAAGCGGCTGCGGCAGACACAGGCAATCAGCGCTTTCGGGGAGGCTATTTCCACCACCTTCTCGGCATCTTTAAGAGGCAGAACCTGCCCGTCCCAGCCGCCGATTGTCCCCATGGTTAAGTCCATGCCGTCCCGGTACATCTGCAGCGCCTGCTGGAACTCCCCGGTTCCCTCCTCCATGGCGTCTACTAGTCTCTTTTCCAGGCTTATGGCGATGCCGGCATCGGCTTCGCCGGAGAGCGCAGTGCTTCCTGCCTCCGGCTTCCTGACGGTATAGAGCTGCCGGGAATGGTTCTTGGGATTGAGATACCACAGCATGCCTTCGCCCCAGGCGTCACAGTATAAGCACATTTCTCCTCTCGCCTCCTTTCACCGTGGATTTCGGCGGTATTTTTAAAA
>CAYHBC010000027.1:0-2761 GCA_964354775.1 uncultured Dehalococcoidales bacterium | reverse complement strand
ACAACTCAAAAAGCAAAAATACTCCATTTTTTAACCTTTGCTCTGTCATTTTGCCCTTTGCCTTTTGATTTTGACTTCCGGGGGTTGTATCTTATTTAGCAGTGGTTACCGCAATCATCCTTGCCGGGGGGGGAAGCTCCCGGCTTGGGGGGACTAAAGCCCTCAAGGTCGTTGCCGGGAAAAGCCTGCTCCAGCGGGTTATTGACCGGGTTACTCCGGTAAGCGACCGAATACTGGTGGTGGGCTTTTCTGCCCGTCCCGGGCTTCCCGCGGGCATAGAATACCGGGAGGACTTATACCCCGGCAAAGGTCCTCTTGGCGGCATCTATACCGGGCTTGAGGCATCCCGGTCGGTTTACAACCTTGTCGCTGCCTGTGACCTGCCCTTCTTGAATGTGGAGCTGCTGCGACATATGATTGAGCTCTCCCCTGGCTTTGACGCCGTTGTCCCCAGGGTGGGGAAAGTGCAGCCGCTCTGTGCGGTGTATTCCCGGAGCTGCCGGGATGTTATGAAGGCGCAGGTGGAAAACGACCTGCTGAAAATCAGCCGTTTCCTGGACTCGGTGAATGTCAGGTATATCGAGGAGGCGGAGTGCCGCCGCATCGACCGCCGCCTGCTGAGCTTTTTCAACATAAATTCCCCCGCGGACTTAGCCCGGGCAAACAGGCTGGCAGAGGACAGTGGCTTGAACGGCGGAGATGGTCTATAATCCAGGACAACTGTGCCCTGATTTATGAAGTTGAGAGGAATTTGCGATATGGTCTCTGTTGAGCAGGCGTTGGAGGAAATCCTCTCCGCGGTTGAGGTCCTTGAGGCGGAAAGGAAGCCAATCCTGGACTGTCTGGGACAGGTCCTGGCTGAGGACGTCTATTCCACCATTGATATTCCCCCCGGGGATAACTCCGCCATGGACGGCTATGCGGTAATAGCCGGTGATACCCGGCGTGCTAGGAAGTCATCGCCGAAAGTCCTCTCCGTTATCGGGGAGGTTGCCGCCGGCTCTATATCCCCAAAGAGAGTCACAGCGGGGACGGCTATCCGGATTATGACCGGGGCGGCGCTGCCTGAAGGGGCTGATGCCGTAGTGCCCTTTGAGGATACCGACGAAGTTGCCCGGAAATCTTCCCGGGGCGACCTCTTGCAAATCGGCATATTGCGCCCTGTGGAGGAGGGGAGGAATGTCCGTCGCAAGGGAGAGGACATCGCCGCCGGGGCGCTGGCGTTGAAAAAGGGGACGGTGCTCCGTCCCCAGGAGATAGGGGTGCTGGCTTCCCTGGGGCATCCTTTAGCCCCGGTTATCCGCCGTCCGGTCGTTTCCGTGCTGGCTACCGGGGACGAGCTTGCCGAAATTGACCAGCCGCTCTCCCCGGGCAGGATTTATAACAGCAATACCTACACCATCGCCGCTGCGGTCAGGCGCTACGGGGGCATCGCCAGGATTCTGGGCATCGGGCGCGATTCAGTCCCGGCACTAAAGGAGAAAATCGAGGAGGGGCTGGACTCGGACCTGCTCATCACCTCCGGCGGCGTGTCCCGGGGGGACTACGACGTGGTGAAGGACGTCCTGGTGAAGTATGGCGAGATTGGTCTGTGGACGGTGTGTATGAAGCCGGGAAAGCCCTCTGCCTTCGGGGTGATTACCACGGGGGAGAGAAAAGTCCCTCTCCTCGGTCTGCCCGGTAACCCCGTCAGCTCCATGGTAACTTTTGAGCAGTTCGCCCGCCCGGCGATTTTGAAGATGATGGGCAAGAGTGAGCTTGCCAAGCCCTCCGTCAGGGCGATTATAGAGGACGATATTGTGAACACCGATAGACGGCGGCTGTTCGACCGGGTGGTGGTTACCCGGCGGGAAGGTAAATACTACGCCCGGCTTACCGGTCCCCAGGGCTCGGGAATCTTAAGCTCCATGGTGAAGGCGAACGGGCTGGCGGTCGTCCCCGAAGACAGCCCCGGGGTCAAAAAAGGGGACTTGGTCGAGGTGCAGATGCTAGACTGGGGAGAGGAGGTCTATTAGCAAGATGTTTCCCATGGTTTCTATTGTGGGCCAGTCGGGAAGCGGCAAAACAGAGCTCCTTGAGCGCCTCATTGCCGAGTTTACCAAGCGGGGATACCGCGTTGCTGCGGTGAAACACAGCCAGCAGGAGATAGATGTTGATAAGCCCGGAAAAGATAGCTGGAGGCTTGCCCGGGCGGGCGGCGAAGCCGTGGTCGTGGTCTCGCCCGGGAGGCTTTTATTCACCCGGAGACTGGAAGAGGAGCCCAAGATTGAGGAAATTCTGCGCCTTATCGGCTCCGGCTTTGACCTCGTCTTGATTGAAGGGTTTAGAAAGGGCAAAGCCCCCAAAATTGAGGTGCACCGCAAGAAGATTGGCGGGGAGTTGCTCTGTCCCGTGAAGGCGCTCTCCGCCGTGGTTACCGACGAGCCGCTGGCTCTTGATGTGCCCCAGCTTTCCCCCGGCGATACCGGGGCGATAGCTGACTTTATAGAGCAGAATTTCGTCTCCCCGGCTAGGGGAGATACCGTCCTTTTCGTCAATGGCAGGCAAATTTTTATAAAGCAGTTCATCAAGGACGTCATTGCCCGGACGGTAATAGCGATGGTGTCGACCTTGAAGGGCGTGGGGGAGATTAAGGAGGTTGATATTTCCATAAAAAGGAAGCCGGAGAAGTGATAACCTTGCTTCGCTGGTCATTTCTCCGTCAGCCGACGGATGAGATTGCCGCGCCGGAGCCTGCCCTGAGCGAGGTGAGATTGCTTCG
>CAYHBC010000026.1:0-14197 GCA_964354775.1 uncultured Dehalococcoidales bacterium | reverse complement strand
ATGGTCAACATGGGCAATAATAACTATATTTCTTATATCGCTGCGATAATTCATAATATTAACGAGGAAAACACAGATAAGTGGTTTGTTTAATTTCCCTGCTGATAGCTATTGTAATATGCGAACCGCGGCTATATTATGTCTGGTCTCCACCTATCGAGTCAGCATTTTGCCTCAGTAATGAAGGCTCCCTGTTCGGAAGCGGTGAAGGTAAAAGCGGCCACAAAGAAAATACATTGAATTCACTTAATCCTGAAAAATCACCGGATAGTCTAGTCTCCCCTCTATATATAGCTGGAGTTTTAGCCCTCCGCCTCCCAAATACATATGAAATGATTTAAGCATACGATAATCTACACCTGAAATACTGTCCTTATTATACAAGATAGTAATCTAGTTCACAATAGTAGTCTCTTTCAATACAAGATGAGTCTGAAAAGTCAGGGCACCTCGTTTATGAACAGGACATACTACTGCTCAGGAACGTTGAGCAGTTACAGACGATAGAAACGAGTGATACAGCGGTATATGCAGAAGATTATGGGGTATTCCAGAGGGAGGTATCCGGACCTGACAGGATGGTACAAACGGGCAGGGCAGTTGAAGAAAACAGAATACAGAGGACACCGATTCCCTGTTTTTAACATCCTGGCTGATTGTGACTGTGCTTTATGTCGCGCCAGTTAAAGCTGTTCACGTCTCAATTCAAATATCACCGGATTTTCCGGGTCAGGGCAGGCAATAGTAGCCTTGTTTGGGTCCTTTTCCCAAGGAAATGAGCCTCCAAATTGCAGTACTTCAGCGAAAGGGAAAAGTGTGTAGAATGCCCACGAACAAATGCCAGGCGGAGTCTCTTGCCCCATGACAAATTCATCGCCAACCACATGTCCAGCTTCGCAGGTGCCTTTCTGGGATATTACCTTAGCTATTACCTTTGACATAGTGTCCTCCTTTGACTATTTGGCGTTCACTAAGTTGTGCCCACGTGGCCTATATAACCACATTATACCAGTTAGCCAGTCTATGAAATGTTAGAAAGGATACGCAGTCAAAAACAGCACAACAATCTGGACGATTGTGCAATAGAGGAGTCCCGCAATACCTGTGCTTTTCCTCAGGCTGTTTCAGCCCTCATTCAACTACTGGTGGTCGCTGGCTCTCCCTGTTTTAGCTACTCAGGGAATGACGCCCGTAAAGAAGCAGCTACCCAGCCGCAGGCTAACCGCCCTATACCCGTTCCCTGCCTCTCCTCAGGAATATCAACCCCACGATGAGGGCGAGGACCACAACAATGATGGCTATTAATCCTCCGGTGCCCAGCCCACCAGCACCACCAACACCAAGAATACCACCGCCAGCTACCACGACGAACTGCCCGCTCTGCCCCTCCACAACGACACTATAAGTCCCCGGCGTCGCCTTAGTTACCGTGAACACCACATTTTGAGTGGAGTCCGGCGAAACGCTGACCGTCTGGCTCTGCTCGGCATTGCCGTTGATGTAAAGAGTGACGGTATGGCTGCCGCTTGTCCCACCGGTATTGGTGATATTGACGGAGATGGTCACCGGCTGGTTGGGGCTTACCTGCGATGGTGAGATTTGGAGGTAGGAAGCCGAGAAGCTGGCAGGCTCAACTACTTTCCTGACAGCAGCCCCGTCTCCGCCACCAACACCACCTCCACCACCTCCACCACCACCAGATTGCTGTGATGAAGCATTTACTCGGATATAGTCCACCTTTGTCTTTGTCTCCCCACAACCATAGAGATTAGTAACTGTTAGGCTAACAGTATATGTACCGGCCTTCTTATAGTCATAAGTTGGATTTGACTGGTTGCTCGTTCCCCCGTCTCCAAATGTCCAGTTCCAGCCTGTATGATTGCCTGTAGATGTATCGTTGAAATACACTGTCAGCGGGGCATATCCAATCTGCGGGGTCGCCGTGAAATTGGCAACGAGCTCAGGGCATTGCTGTTCAATAGTGGCATTAGAATCTAAAGGTGTAGCAGAGGTAACATCAGGTGTCACATTGGTGGTATTGACTGATAGTGTCGGCTCTGAGACATTCGCAATCGTATCTGTTACATTCGCATTAGAATTCCCTATAAGAGAGCAGGAAGGGCATCCAACATTGCCATCCGAGTCGAGCTTCAACACCCAGCAGTCATAACTTCCCGCTCCTAATGACGCCGCGTATCCTGCCACGATGTATCCGCCGTCAAGGGTCTGCTGGACAGAATAGGCCCGCTCCTGGCCTTCGCCGCCATAGGTCTTCTGCCAGGTAACATTGCCGCCCGAGTCGAGTTTCAACACCCAGCAGTCATAATCTCCCGCTCCAAATGATTCCGTGTATCCGGCTACAATATATCCCCCATCGGAGGTCTCCTGGATAGACTCGGCAAAATCCTTGCCACCGCCACTGTAGATATTCTCCCATGTAACATTGCCATCCGCGTCGAGCTTCAGCACACCGGAGTCCCAAGGTCTAGCTCCAGATGGCCTCCCTGCCGCGATGTATCCCCCATCAAGGGTCTGCTGGATAGACTTGATTGCATACCCATCATCATATTCCTTCTGCCAGGTGATATTGCCGCCTGAGTCGAGCTTCAACACCCAGCACTCACTTCCGGCTACAATGTATCCCCCGTCAAGGGTCTCCTGGATAGAATAGGCTACATCTGTAGCGCCGTCACTATAGGTCTTCTGCCAGGTAACATTGCCATCCGAGTCGAGCTTCAACACCCAGCAGTGATAACCTGCATATGATTCCATAAAAGTCCCGGCGACGATGTATCCCCCGTCGGAGGTCTCCCGGATAGAATTGGCTTCATTTACAATGCTATCACCATAGGTCTCCTGCCAGGTAACATTGCCATCCGAGTCAAGCTTCAACACCCACAAACCATGGTTCGCAGGTGAACTCCCCGGCGGACTCCCCGGAGGCAGCGGATACGCTCTACGCCCGGCAACGATGTATCCTCCATCGGAGGTCTCCTGGATAGAATTGGCAAAATCCATTTCATCGCTACCATAGGTCTTCTGCCAGGTAATATTGCCATCCCCGTCGAGCTTCAACACCCAGAAGTCACTACTTCCAACTCCAGATGATTCCGTGCATCCTGCTACGATGTATCCCCCGTCAGAGGTCTGCTGGATAGAATAGGCAATATCCAAACCACTACCACCATAGCTCTTCGCCCAGCGCTTGGTCTCAAAGTTCAGCAGTGGCAAATAATCCCCGCCAGATGCGATATTTCCTGAGCAGTTATATGGGAGCAGTGTATCTCCTAAACCATCTCCATTAATATCACTTCCAGCATAGTCCGACCAGTAGTTACCGCCGAGATAAGGACCACCGATGATATTCGTCCCCGGGGTTTTTGTGGTGTTCCAGGTGTTGTTTCCGTTGTCCCAGGCGTTGCAGGTGTTATTGAAGTAGTTGTTATAGATGGTGTTGCTTGAAGAATACAGGTAGATGCCGTATTTGTTGTTCCAGGCATTGTTGCCCGTGAGAGTGCAGTTGTCTGAAAACCGTAAGCAGAAGCCGCAGTCAGTATTGTTCCAGGCATTGTTGCCGGTGAGATTGTTGTAGTGCGAATTCCACAGGTAGATGCCGTGGTAGTTGTTCCAGGCGGTGTTGCTAGTGAGATTGTTGTTGCTTGAGGAATCCAAGAAGATGGCGGCGGCGCCGTAGTAGAAGTAGGGAAAGGTGCCGGCGTTATTCCAAGCAGTGTTGTTGACGAACATGTTGTTGCTGGAATCCTGTACATGAATGCCAGACCCGGAGTTGTTCGATGCAGTATTGTTGGCGAGGGTGTTGTTGCTAGAATCCTGCATGAAGATGCCCCCCTTGTTGTTCGAGGCGGTGTTGTTGGTGATGCTACTATCGTCACAAAATCCAAGCGAAATGGCAGTGGGTGCGTTGCTAATATTCTGGTTCTCCACCGTGACCTGGCTGCAGTTAGCAAGGATGACCTGACCGGCACCTTCAGGTACCTTCCCGCCTGTTTTATTCTTCCAGTAGTAAACCGGCTTACCATTAACCTCGTTAGAGGTGTCAATAATATGGGTGTTCCACTGTTCCAATGACCACCCCTGGAGATGTATTCCGCCATTAACCATCGTATTGTTGGTCAAGACGCAGTTGCTGGAAACAACCAGGGAGATGCCTTCCTCGTTGTTTGAGAGGCTGTTGTTGGTGAGGGTGTTGTTGCTGGAATCATGCACGCAGATGCCGCAGTCGTTGTTCGATGCGCTGTTGTTGGTGATGGTGTTGCTAGGAGAATGCAGGTAGATGCCATAAATCCCGTTGTTCAAGGCGGTGTTGTTGGTGAGGTTATTGTTGTTGCTGGAAAGAATCAGGAGGATGCCGTAGCCGTTGTTCGAGGCGATGTTGTTGGTGAGGGCGTTGTTGCGGGACATAGACACGCGGATGCCAGCGGAGTTGTTCGAGGCGGTGTTGTTGGTGAGGGTGCTGTTGTTCGAATAATTCAGGTAGATGCCGTAGTCGTTGTTCGAGGCGGTGTTGTTGGAGATGTTGCAGTGATTTACTGCGTTAAGATATAGCCCGGCCATGCCCCCGGTGGCATTTTGGACTGTGAACCCGGTTATGTTCACCCAGTCCGCGGTTACATTAAACACATGGTCGCTTGAATTTGATGCATTCACGATGCAGTTCGCCGTGCCGTTCTCTGATTGAATGGTCAGGTAGTCCTTATTCACATCCACATTCTCATTATAGGTGCCGTCCCTGATGATGATGGTGTCTCCAGAGGTGGCGTTGTTCACCGCGTCCTGAATGGTGGTGTAGTTGTCGGGAACCCAGATAGTTCCTGGAGAAGCCTGTACTTCCTTTACCGGAGCTGGCAATCCGCAAATCATCGACCCAACCAGCACCAACACCAGCCCAACCCCGAAGATTTTGCTAAGCATCTTCTGCTTTTTCATATAAGGTTATTATTACTTATTATACATTATAGTAATTTTGGAGCACATCCGACAAGAGGCAGTAGCCGCAATGTTACGGCTGCCGAGCAAGTCCCCCCTTGACCCTGCACAAACCGCTAGATGGTGCAATGGTGGGTCGTGAGAAATCAACGCTGCTCAGAGCAAGGCGCTTTTGCTCACCAGTTAGCTCTTCTTGGCAGCCCTCTTTGGCCTGGCATCGAAAAGGGAAAGTACTCGCTCGCGCAGGTAGCGCTGGACATAGGAGTTCACCGTGCCATCGGGGTAGAGAATGCGATTGCCAATGAGCGGCCTCAGCTTACTCTCCAAACCTGATGTGGAGAAGGAGATGCCGATTTTATCTATGAGCTCTTTCAGTGAATACCGGGCGTTTTCCCACAGCCATTCCCATATCTCGCTCTCGGATTCGCCCCTGAGCTCGGTTAGCTTACCGGTACGCCTGATGTCCAGGTTGGTCCAGGCGACTACAATCTTGATGCGCTCCGGGTCGTCCGCTACCACGAGCACCGCCTCCGGACTCTCGTTTTCCTTAAACCAGGCTAGCTTCGCGGAGTAAAGGTCTTCTTTCATCATTACAGGACGCAGTTGCAATGTCCCAGGCGCTCCTCAAGACCGATGCTGTGCCATAGCTCCCTTTCCTCCAGGCAGAGGGCAAGCTCCAGGTCGGGCCGCAGGCGGCGCACCACCTCAATGATGAGCGCGTATGCCTCGTGTCTCAGCCCCCGGGGGTAGCGCATCCTCCCATCCCCGGCTGTCCCTGAGTCGTCAATATGGGAAGAGATGGCGTTGTTTGCTCCCATCTTCCGCTCCATGAGCCTTCGTGCCCCGCGGTAGGTGCAAACGCCGCCCAGGGTGAGCCGCTGGAGAGGCACAGTCTTAACCAGGTTCTCGGTGAACGCGGTATAAACCTCCTGCCACCCGTCTATGGGTATGATGGGCATCATAACGGCGCGAAGGGGATAGCCCTTTTCCGCAACCCGACGCATAGCATCCAGGCGTTTCGCAACGCCGGGGATGTTCTCCTCGAAGATGTGGCACACCTCCGGCGGGTTAATGCTCCAGGAGAGTATGGTATGCCCCTTGTGGTCAAGCTCCAGCAGCCGCTCCACACTAGCGCTCTTGGTGAGGAGGGTCATCCGGGCCAGGGGATGCCCGGCGAAGAAGGGCACCAGCACCGTGGAATATGCCGTCAGCGGGTCCAAGGCGAGGGTCTCCTGGAGCTTTCCCAGGTAAAAGGCGGTGGGTCTTCCCTGACGACGGGCGATGCGGTCAACCTCGACCAGCATCTCCGGCAGGTTTAGGTATATCTTGACGGTGGGGGAGAACTTAACGCCCTGGGTTCCAGCCAGGTAGCAGTATTTGCAGCCATAGGGACAAAACCCGTAGGGCGAGAGGTGCCAGTAGTTGGGGCAGGCGATTCCCTCCTCTTGGCTGAAGCGCACCGCGGTCTTGAGCTCCCCGAAGACCAGCATTTGCTTGCCCGAGCGGTGCAGCTCAAGGGCATCGCTCGCATCCAGCTCTATGCGGTTGTGGGGTGTGTCCAGGCATTCCCTGACCTTGACTTCAGGATAGAGGCGGCAGATGCCCTCCACGAACCGCCGGCGCTCCGGAGTGGTGAGGCTGCCCCTGGCGAGGTAAATTCGAGACGGCTGGAAATGGTCGGGACGAACCGGCTCGTAGTCTGCGGGCAGCGAGGGCTTGAATACAGCCTCACCGAATAAATCCATCTGGTTATGTTTCATGGCTTCCTGGCATTTGCTCCTCATCAAATAAGCTTGGTTGAGCGCCGTGCCTGGGCCGCTCTGGCCAGGTGCCGCCGATATTACACGTGCCGTGGGCAAGGTCAGGGTTCTTACAGGCGCAGATAATCAGGTCAATCGCGTGTTCTTCAGCTGCGTGCCTGACACGCAGGTAGATTTCCTCCCGCAGGGCACGCGGCAGGGCAGTGACCGAGGAGCGCTCAGCATGGATTGCCAGCCGCCTTGCGTCGCGGTAAAAGCCAAGAAGCTTTTGTAGCGTCTCCTCGTCTTGGATATTCCGCTGGAGAGACTCTGTAACGCTCGGCCTCAGGAAAAGGACGCTTGCCGCAGCGCGTTTAACCCCTGCTTTTGCCAGGGTGGAGAAAAGACGCCTCAGGCCATCGGGGGTATCGGTGAGACCCGGCAGGACGGGGTCGAGCCTGGCCTCTGTTGCTATGCCGCCGGCGACCAGCGTCGCTATCTGCTTCAGCCGCACGCCGGGGCTTGCGGCATCTGGCTCGAACATGCGCTGGAGCTCTTCATCAAGCGTGGTAATTCCTATTTGCGCCCTGACCTCATCGGGGTGGCTAAGCAGGAGGCTCATGGTCTCATCCGGTATACGCCCCTTGGTCAGAATGGCTGCGCCGGTGCCCCTGGAAAACAGAAACTCCAGAATATGGTAGCCAAGAGCCAACACTTCGGGCAGGGGCTGAAACAGGTCACAGGAAGGGCTGAAATACACCGCCTGTGGCTTCGTCCGCTTGCGGGCGAGTTCGTCCTTCAGCTTCTCCAGGGTGTTCTGGTAAAGAACGACCTTATTTTCACCAGGATGGGTGGTGTACCCACGAGTATAGCAGTAGAGACAACCGTGGGCGCAGCCGGAGGTCAGATTGATGGTGGGCATGTGCGACAGGCAGGCAATGCTTGACGGGGTGAGAACGGCAGACCTGCGGTTAGCTCGTATGACGGTTACCATATCCGTGCCATATAGAAAGAACACATGTGCTATGTAAATAGTCATCATAGCATCCCAGGTTTAATTACACAAGGGGGTTTGTCACAATGCCGAAAGGCAGAGGTTCAAGCTGCACTTTATGTCAGTCAGGGGCTCTTTTTGGGGGTCAAGCGGTGATTTTGTGGCTAGAATAGGCCGTGTGGGACTCGAACCCACGACACCCTGATTAAAAGTCAGGTACTCTACCAAACTGAGCTAACGGCCCATCGTGTCTATTTCTGGAGGAGGGAGGAGATGTAACAGGCAAATGAAGGATGCACATCGCAAACAAAGCCGCCGTTAACCGCGGTAACCTCAAAAGCGACCCGGCTCGGCTTCTTGAGCGGGTCACCGAATTTGTTAAGTCCAGTTTCGTCCCAGGGCATATCGCGTCCCAGTATTTCCAGAAACCCCTTAACATCCCGGGGCTGCTCCAGCAGCACCTCAAAAGGGAGATGGTGGCTTAGCTGGTCTAACTGCTCCGTCTTCAGCTTTATCCGCATCGCTCTTTATTTCCTCAACAGCGGGTGATGGGATTTGGACCCACGACAACTTGCTTGGGAAGCAAGCACTCTACCACTGAGTTACACCCGCATAAAATCTTTATTTCATTCTAACCCCATAACGGGGAATTGTAAAGCAACACCGATGGCGTCTTATCCTCTGGCGCCCTTTTGTTTACCTTCCTCCCTGGAGCCCCCGCCGGAGATAAGAAGGCTCTGGATGATGCCCGCCAGCTCCAGTCCCTCGGATGAGCTCATGGGAAAGCTCATATCCACGGCTCTCTTCGCCAGCCCCACCGCGGCGAGCCCGTTCCTCATAATCTCCTCCGCCCAGGCTGTGGCGGTATCTCGCAGCTGTTCTGGCGGGACGACTTTGTTTACCAGCCCGATGCGCTCCGCCTCCGGAGCGGAAATCATCCTGCCGGTCAGGATAAGCTCCTTTGCCCTGCCTAGGCCCACTATCCGGGAAAGCCGGTGCGAGCCTCCCAGGTCGGGAATGATGCCCAGGCTCACCTCGGGTATGGAAAATCTTGCTTCCTCGGTGGCGATTCTGAGGTCGCAGGCAAGTATCAATTCCAGCGCTGCTCCCAGGGCATATCCATGGACTGCGGCGATGACCGCTTTCTCCAGGTATTCTATCTCCGAGAAGGCCCTCTGGAGTTTCCTTACCATTCCCCGGAAGTTCGGGATGTTGTCGCTACGGGCGAGCTCTCCCAGCTCGTCCAGGTCTGTGCCGCTGCTGAAGGCCTTTCCTTCTCCCTGGAGGACCACTGCTCCGACATCGCTTCTGGCGGCTATCATCGGCACACATTGCTCCAGCTCGGTCAGCATCAGGGTATTGATGGCGTTCCTTTTCTCGGGTCGGTTTAAGCTAAGGTAGAGAATTTTTCCTTCCTGCGATAGCGAAAGCGTCTTGAAGTCCACTTAAAAGCACCCCCTTTCAAAATATATTCTGGCTAGGCTCATATCCTACCCGCAGGGTCTTTTCAAAGTCAAACCTGCCCGGGGTGATGCCAAACGGCGCAAATGAGGTATAATAGAGGAAATTTTTCTTAAGGAGGAGAAAGATGCTCAGGACAAAGATAACTGAAATGCTGGGGATTAAATACCCCATTATTTGCGGTGGAATGCAGTGGGTCTCGGACGCCCGGCTGGTGGCTGCTGTGGGTGAGGCGGGAGGTATAGGAATGCTTACCGCGGGCAATTACTCCTCCAAAGAGGAGTTAAGGGCGGAAATCCGCAAGGTCAAGAAAGCCAGCAACAAGCCTTTCGGGGTGAATGTTACTTTTATGCCTTCGCTGCGGGTTATAGACCGGGAGGGGCAGATAGATACCGCTATTGAGGAGGGCGCCACGGTTATTGAGACTTCGGGAAAAATCACCGAAGAGCAAGCGCAGCGTATTAAGAAGGGCAAGGTGAAGCACATCCATAAGGTAGCCCGGCTGAGAGACGCCCGGACGGCGGAGCGGCTGGGGGTGGACGCCGTGACCATAGTCGGATTTGAATGTGGCGGTGCACCGCCGATGGATGATATAACTACCTTTATCCAGGTGCCTCTGGTGGTGAATGCGGTGAGCCTCCCGGTTCTCGCTGGTGGTGGGATTGGGGATGGGCGGGGCTTAGCCGCCGCCCTTGCCCTGGGGGCGGAGGGGGTTGTGGTGGGGACCCGTTTTATGATTACCAGGGAAAGCCTGGTCCACCAGAACATCAAGGATGCCATGGTTAAAGCTCAGGAGACCGATACCGTACTGGTGCTGCGCTCCCTGCGCTCCATGGAGCGGGTGCTGAAAAACACCGTAGCCCAGAAAGTCCTGGAAATAGAGAACCGGGGAGGCGGACTGGAGGAGCTGGTCTCCCTCATCGCCGGAAGGAGAATTGAGGAGAGCCTGGAGAAAGGCGACATAGATTCCGCCATTTTACCCTGCGGGCAGATTATCGGGCTTATTGATAAAGTTCCCAGCGTGAAGGAGGTCATTGACGATATGGTGCGGGGGGCGGAGGAGACCCTGAAGCGTTTGAACCGGATGGTCGCTGCTTGAGCGGAGCCGTGAAATGTTTGATTTAAGCCGGATAAGGGCTGAAGCGAGGAAAGATTTTACCCTGACCTGGGAGTCAACCGCCGGGCTACTGCCCCGGGATACCGAAATCAGACTTGAGGGACGGGGCAAGCCTCACCCCTTGCGGGAGCTGATTCAAAAGTCCCGGGAGCTCTTGCTGGACCTCGGCTTCGACGAGGTGGAAAACCTCACCATCCTCCCCGATAGCGATGTTTCCAAGCAGTATGGTCCCGAGGCGAGGGTCATCCTTGACCGGGTCTATTACCTTGCCGGCTTACCCCGCCCCGAGGTAGGGCTGAGCAATAAGAAAATAGCCGAGGCGAAGAAGATAGTGGCGCAGCTTGAGGTCAGGAAGCTGCGGGCGCTCTTGAGAGCCTACAAGAAGGGGGAGATTGAAGCGGATAACCTGGTGGAGGAGCTTATTAACGGGCTGGGCATCACCGACCATCAGGCTACCGAGCTTTTAAGCCGGGTCTTTCCTGAGATGGAGAAGCTGCGACCGCTGCCTTCCAGCAGAACGCTACGGAGTCATATGACCGCTACCTGGTTTCACACTTTAGCCGCTCTTCAGGATAAAGCCCGCTTTCCCCTTGCTCTGTTCTCGGTGGGTCCGCGCTACCGTAACGAGCAGAGGGAGGACGCCCACCATTTGAGGGTGCATCATTCCGCCTCAATCGTGATAATGGACGCTAATGTCTCCCTGGGCGCCGGTAGAGAAATAACCCGGGAGATTATCCGGCGGTATGGTTTTTCCAGCATCAAGATTGAAACGAAGACGGCGACATCTAAATACTATGCCCCGGGGCAGGAGCAGGAAATTTTCGTGGAGCACAATGGCAAGTGGATAGAAATCGCCGACATCGGCATGTACTCCCCGGTAGCACTGGCGAATTTCAATATCAAATACCCGGTGTTCAACGCCGGAATGGGCATTGAGAGACTGGCGATGCTGCTCTACGGGATGGACGATGTCCGCAAGGTGGCATATCCCCAGTTCTCCGTGGCGGAGTTTCCTGATGAGGAAATAGCCCGCTCCATCGCCTGTATCGCCAGTCCCCGGACCGTGAGGGGGAAGAAGATAGCCGAGGCGATTGAGAAAACGGCGAAAAAATACAAGGACGAGATTGCCCCCTGTGAATTTCTTGCCTGGGAGGACGATTTCGTCAGGGTGAAAGTCGTGGAGGTAGAGGAAGGCAAGAGGCTTATCGGTCCCGCGGGCTTTAACGAACTCTGTGTGGCTGACGGCACCATATACAGCGATGTTGTCCCCTCGGGGGAATACAGCGGCATCAATTATATGAAGGCAATCGCCCTGGGGGCGGCAGCCCAGATTGAGGACAGCAAGGAGGACCTGACCTGCCAGGTGAAAACGATAAAGCATCTTTCCGACTTGAACCTCCGAATCCCCGAGGCTATCCGGGAGTATATTGAGAGGCAGCATAAGAGGATTGGGGTTAGAGGGGCGGTGTTCGTGACCATAAAATCGCACTTCAAAGGAGAGAAGGGCGGGTAAGATGAAGGACGATAAGGGGCTGGAGAAGCTCGGCGAGCTGCGCCGAAAACACAAAGGGCTTATAAACCTTATGCCGCTGCAGACCGGGGGACTGCTCACCGGGGCGGCGAAAAAGGCGTTAATAGAGTTTGGAGACGGCTATTCGGTGTGCGATTTTTGCTCCGGCTCCTTGAGCGACATTACCACCCCTCCGGTCAGGGAGTTTGTGCATGAGCTTCTGCCCCAGTTTCTGGGCTGTGAGGTCGCTGCGGTAACCCACGGCGCCAGGGAAGGCAAGTTCGCCATAATGCACTCTTTAGCCCAGCAGGGCGACTCCATAATCGTCGATGGCAACCGCCATTACACCACCATCGTCGCCGCCGAGAGGGCGGGGTTGAAGGTGATTGAGGTGCCTGGCTCGGGCGAGCCTGAGTTCACCATTGATGTCAATGACTACGCACCGCTTATTGAAAAGCACCGCCCCAGGCTGATTTTGCTGACCTATCCCGACGGCAACTACGGGAACCTTCCTGATGCCCCGAGGCTGGGGGAGATTGCCCGAAAATATGATGTGCCGTTTATCCTCAACGGAGCGTATTCCGTGGGGCGGATGCCGGTGAATATGGACGAGGTGGGGGCTGATTTCATCATCGGCAGCGGGCACAAGAGCATGGCTTCCGCCGGTCCCTGCGGTGTCCTGGGGATGAAGAGGAAGTGGGAGGAGGTTATCTTGAGGAAGTCGGCGGAGTATAGCAACAAGGAGCTTGAGCTTCTCGGCTGCGCCGTGAGGGGAGTCCCCCTGGTAACGCTCATGGCGTCCTTCCCCGAAGTGGTGGAGAGGGTGCGGCACTGGGACGAGCAGGTGGCTAAGGCGCAGTGGTTTTCCGGCGAGCTGGAGAAGCTGGGGTTCAAGCAGCTGGGGGAGAAGCCGCACCGGCATGACCTGCTGCACTTTGAGACGCCAGCGCTTTATGACATCTCCCGGCGCGTCCGGGAGCGGGGGTATTTTCTCTACAAGGAGCTCAAGGACAGGGGCATCTGGGGTCCCCAGCCGGGACTGACCAAAGAGTTCAAGCTCTCCACCTTCGCCGCCACCAGGGAGCAGCTGGAATTAGTGGTCGGCGCCTTCAGGGCTATACTGGCGGAGCATCGCTGACATAGAATGAATTACGGAACAATCTAGGTAACAAACTCCACTACCTCGTCTATCGCTTTCTCTACCAGTTTCAGATAGGTGTCATACCCTTCTAAATCAAGTTTCCCTCCCAGTATAATTTTGCCAATAGGCCTGTCCATTATACTGGCAATAATATACTGACCCGTCGGGTCCATTAATCTCAGTGCCCAGAGTTCCCTCTCTGTAGGTGGCTCAATGAGCTTCAGTTCCTCAGCTATTTTCAAATCCCAGGGAAAACACCTCCTGACATTCTCAATGTCTTCCTCGTCCTGCCAGGGGAATACCTCGGCTAAATACAGCTCGTGGGTCTCAGCGGCGAACCGGAAAACCCCCCTGTCGGTAACCACAGAAGAAGGTCCTCCCCCAACCAGATTCGCCTTCTTCCTGGCACCAGGGCTGCCATCAAGGAAACCTGGCTCAGTCATGTAGTCAACTTTTTCTACCCATTGCCTTGAGTTAAACTCAGCAGTATAGACTACCCTGCCCGCTGTTGATGCTATATCGCCTCCGCCACCGCTGCCATTCATCCTCGTTTGTGGTCCAATGATATAACTCACATTTACATTTCCAAACTTATCCATCTGGGCAAATCCCAGATAAGCTACATCAATAAAGCCCGCCTGCTGGTCGATGAATGTCTCAGGAAGCCCCTGATGACACATAGCCATTGTGCCCGCTGAACTATCGGCGGGGCTGACCAGGACGGAAATGCTGGGGAACCCGATGTAGCCTGCCTCGGCTACCAGTATGATATTCGGCGTATGAACCAGCTTGGCTATGGCACCGGCAAGGTCGGAAATGCCGATACCGACAAACACAGTCTCCCTATCTTCCACTTCTCTTGCCCCGGTGCAACATACAAGCTCCGGTGGTGTATATTTCGCCTTCATTTCTTGGAGTTGCTGGGGAGTATATTTCTCCCTGGTGGTATATAAATGTCCCATTTCCATACTCCTTTACGTTTTTATTGACTGCCCTCAGTCCGGTATCCTGTTTATCTGGTGCTCTGATTTAGCCAGCCGGTTCAGTTTTTCCCACCCCACCTTATCGCAATATTCGAAGTGGTCCCTGGGGCCATAGACCCATTCGTCAATCCACTTCAAGGCTCCGTCACGACTCTGCCTCTGCAGTAAGAGAGAAACGAAACTTAACCCGTCACCTTTATAGCCTCCATGACAGCCTGTGGGATGGCAATTAAAGGGGACATGGACAACAGCATCGGTGCAATAGGCTGGTATTACCGTCAGTCCAGGGTTCTCACATATCTTTT
>CAYHBC010000025.1:0-14357 GCA_964354775.1 uncultured Dehalococcoidales bacterium | reverse complement strand
ATTTGCAGTTTTTGGAGGGGGGGTGTTACAATGCCGCAGCTATGGTGCTCAGTGACCGCACGATTAAAGAGGAGCTTGCCAAAGGCAGGCTCGTCATTGAGCCTCTTGACCCCGGTTGCATCCAGCCGGCGAGCGTGGACATCCACCTGGACAGGAAACTCCTGGTATTCAAGACCCGGCGCCCGCCCTTTTACATTGATGTCAGGAAGGGGACGGACGATGTAACCGAGATGGTGGAAATCGACGAGGAAAAGCCCTTTTTACTGAGCGCCGGGGAGTTTGTTTTAGCCAGCACGCTGGAGTCGGTGGAGCTGGGTGATGACATCGTCGCCCGTCTTGAGGGAAAGAGCTCGCTGGGCAGAATCGGGCTGTTGATTCACTCCACTGCGGGATATGTTGACCCCGGCTGGAAGGGGCATCTGACGCTGGAGCTGTCCAATGTGTCCCGCTTTCCCGTTGCGCTGTATTACCGCATGGCAATCGGGCAGATTTCCTTCCTGCGTTTGACTTCACCCGCGGAAAGGGTTTATGGTTCAGAGGGACTGCACAGCAAGTATCAGGGGCAGAAGGAGCCCACGGCAAGCAAGTATTTTGAGGACTTTACCAGGGGGTAAGAGGTGGTAAACTCGGCTGCGGACTATATGGAGTGTGCCCTATCTTTAGCTGAGCTAGCTTTAGGGCATACCAGTCCTAATCCGGCAGTGGGAGCGATAGTGGTCAAGGGGGGAGCGGTGGTTGGCGTGGGGCACACGCAGCCTGCTGGTTCGGCTCATGCTGAGGTGATGGCGCTTCGCCAGGCGGGCGAAGAGGCGCGGGGAGCCACGATGTATGTTACCCTGGAGCCCTGCTGCCATTATGGCAGAACGCCGCCCTGCACCGAAGCAATCATCAATGCCGGCATAAAGGATGTCCATATCGCCATGCTCGACCCCAATCCCGTGGTCTCGGGTCGGGGGGTGAAGGCGCTGAATGAAGCGGGCGTTGACACCTGTGTCGGGGAACATCAGGAAAAAGCCGGGGAGATAAACGAGGCTTATATTAAGTTTATCACCTCCCGCCGGCCGTTTATTATTGCTAAATTTGCGATGAGCCTTGATGGCCGAATTGCCACCAGGTCAAATCAGTCCAAGTGGATAAGCAACAAGGAAGCCCGGGAATATGTGCACAGTTTGAGGCATATAGTAGATGCCATAGTGGTCGGGGTTAATACCGTGCTTATTGATGACCCCTGCCTTACTGCCCGCGGCTGCTGCGGCAAGGGGGGCAATACCAAGTCCCAGCCGTTACGGGTAATCGTTGACAGCAAGGGGAGGACGCCGGCGGGAGCCAGCGTTTTCAAGCAGCCTGGGGAGACCCTGATTGCCACGGTGGAGCCAATGGACAGGGAGAAGAAGGAGAGGTTTATCCAGGCTGGCGCCGAGGTGCTGGAGCTGCCGGCGAAGGAGAGGAGAGTGGATGTGGAGGAGCTGTCCCGGGTAATGGCAGAGCGGGGAATAGTCAGCGTTCTGGTGGAGGGGGGAGGAGCTCTTCTGGGCTCGTTTTTTGACAGCCACCTGGTGGATAAAGTCCTGGTATTTATTTCCCCCATTGTCATCGGCGGCGACGGAGCCAGGGCGGCAGTGGGGGGGAACGGAGTTGATTCCATAATTGAAGCCCATCATTTAAGCCGTGTTGCCGTGAAGAACTTTGGCGATAATATACTGGTCAGCGGCTATGTAGAGGGATGAGATGTTTACCGGCATAGTGGAGGAAATCGGGGTGGTCCGGGGGGCGGACGGGGGACGCCTGACCATTGAGGCGGCGAAGGTGCTTGAAGGGACAAAGCCCGGCGACAGCCTGGCGGTCAACGGCGTCTGCCTGACGGTGACTTCTATTCCGTCAGCTGACGGAGGTGGAGCCTTTGAGGTTGATGTTATGCCCGAGACGCTGTCCCGCACCAACCTGGGTGAGCTTCACTATGGCGAGCGGGTAAATCTGGAGAGAGCTTTGGTCCTGGGGGGGCGGCTTGGTGGTCACCTGGTGCTGGGGCATGTTGATGATGTCGGGAGGGTAGTCTCGGTAACTCCCCGGGAGGAAGCCCGTATTATGCGGATTGCCGTGCCTGCCGCCTTGATGCCGTATGTTGCCGGGAAGGGGTTCATCGCCGTGGACGGCGTCAGCCTCACCGTGGTGGAGGTCGACGATTTTTCCCTCTCCGTTTCCCTGGTGGCTTATACTATGGAGCATACCATCCTGGGGGATAAAAGCCCGGGAAGCGCAGTTAATATTGAGGTGGACGTTATCGCCCGATACCTGGGGCGGCTCAGTGAGAAGGCAGGGCAGGGGCTGACCTTTGAACTGCTGGAGAAATACGGATTTTCCCCGGGAGGTATTTGAAATGTTAGCTTCTATTACTGAGGCAATTGAAGATATAAAAGCGGGCAGGATGGTCATCATTATTGATGATGAATCGCGGGAGAACGAGGGTGATTTAGCCATGGCGGCGGAGAAGGTTACCCCTGAGGCGATAAATTTTATGGCTACACAGGCGCGGGGCTTGATTTGCGTTCCTATCATCGGACAAAGGCTGGATGAATTGAGGATACCGCTGATGGTCCAGAATAATACCTCAAGGCACTCTACCGCCTTCACGGTGTCCGTTGAAGCGAAGGAGAGGGTGTCCACGGGGATTTCCACCTTTGACCGGGCACAGACGGTAAGGACGCTGCTTGACCCTGATGCCAAGTCCGAGGACTTAGTTCAACCGGGGCATATATTTCCTATCCGGGCGAAGGAAGGGGGAGTACTGGTGAGAGCCGGGCATACCGAAGCCGCCGTGGACCTGGCTAAGCTGGCGGGGTGTTATCCTGCCGGTGTTATTTGTGAGATTATGTCCGGGGACGGCACGATGGCAAGGCTGCCGCAGCTTGAGGCTATGGCGGATAAATACAGCCTGAAGGTAATCTCCATAGTGGAGTTGATTGCCTACCGGCGGCGTCATGAAAAGCTGGTTCAGAAAATAACTGAAACGCGGCTGCCCACCAAGTTTGGTGAATTTACGGCGGTGGCTTACCGCTCCATCGTTGACCCTGCGGAGCATGTTGCCCTGGTCAAGGGGGATATATCCGGCGATGAGCCGGTGCTGGTGCGGGTTCACAGCGAATGTCTTACCGGGGATGTCTTTGAGAGCTTGAGGTGCGATTGCGGCGACCAAATCAGACTGGCGATGCAAAAAATCTCTGAAGAGGGTCGGGGAGTATTCCTGTATATGAGGCAGGAGGGGAGGGGGATTGGATTTCATAATAAGCTCCGGGCTTATGCTCTTCAGGACCAGGGTCTGGACACGGTTGAGGCTAATGTCGCCCTGGGCTTTGCCCCGGACTTGAGGGATTACGGGATTGGCGCCCAGATTTTAGCCGAGCTAGGTTTACATAATATAAAGCTGCTCACCAACAATCCCAAGAAGGTGGTGGGGTTGGAGAGCTACGGGCTCAAGATAGTGGAAATCGTGCCCTTGCTCGCTTCTCCCAACCCTTATAATATCCGTTATCTGGAGACCAAACAGGAAAAGCTGGGGCATTTGCTCCATATAGAGGAGGTGAATGATGGCTAATAGTTATCAGGGAGTACTGGTCGGCAAGGGGCTGAAATTCGGCGTGGTCATTTCCCGGTTTAACGAGCTGATAACCACCAGGCTGCTGGAGGGGTTGAAGGACGCCCTGGTGCGTCACGGGGTTAAAGAAGCCGACGTTGATATTGCCTGGACGCCGGGCTGTCTTGAAATTCCCCTGATAGCCAAAAAGCTGGCGCAGAGCGGGAAATACGATGCCGTAATATGTCTCGGTGCCGTAATTCGTGGTGGGACTCCCCATTTTGAGTATGTGGCTTCCGAGGTAAGCCGGGGGATTGGGCGGGTGACCCTGGAAAGCGGGTTGCCGGTGATACAGGGCATAATCACCGCCGATACGCTGGAGCAGGCGGTTCAAAGAGCGGGGGTAAAAGAGGGCAACCGGGGTTTTGCCGCTGCCGTAGAAGCCATTGAGATGGCTAACTTAATAAAGGCTATTCAGTAACTTTATAGACCTTATCGCCCCGCCTCACCCTCTGGGGAACTTTTATGCCGATGAGGTCGCCTTGTTGGGCAGTGGTGACGTCAACACGCTCAATCTGCATGGACTCCACAACGAGCTCCATGTCCGTGGTGGCACCTTTGATGTGAATTTTATCTCCTGTTTTCAGGGTGCCGCTTAGCTCGACGCCAGCTACCACCGGTCGGGCAAAAAAATCCGTTACCTTCCCTACTTCTACTTCTGGCATTTCTAATCGCCCTCCTTTTAAATAATTTATCTCTTTCATTATTATAAATCAATATCTTGACAAGTCTCGCAGTTAAACCGATAATTATGGTGTCGTTTATTGGATAGGAGGCATAAAGTTATGGCTGAAAAAAGGACAGTAGAACAAAAGGGAGAGGAATATAGCTGGGAGGAAGTTTTTTCTTTTGATCGCTTGAAGAGGTCAATGACGAACAGGATTCTTGATAGGATAGAAAATATGTGGCAAGGGAGGGAGCCGATGAGTCCCGAGCAAATTAACGGGGTGATTAGCGAGGAGTGGGAGAAAGCCAAGAACGCGGTGCGTAGCTCACCCGCAGCGCGAGATGCGTTTCGCAAATACCTGGAGCGCACTGTGGCTGAGCAGATAGACAAGCTGATGCAGCGTGACCGGGCAGAGATGGAGTCCCTCGGCGTTATCGAAAAAGGGCTGTAACTCGTCAGTTGACGGAGGGACGGAGCATAAGGGGAGGGCTAATCATCGCCACAGCTAAGAAGCTCGATACGGAGCAATTAATCCAGCGTCTGGATATGCTGGATGAGAGGCTGGACAATATAGATTCCATAGTCACGAGTCTCGTAGAAAGGATGATGGAGAAGCCTCTCATTCTGGAAATCTCCTGTCCTAAGTGCGGTCAGCCGATAGAGATTAGCGTGACCAGCAGCATCAGGATGCGGGGTAAGGGCTAGCCCGCTTCTATATATCCCCGTAGAGCTCAAACTCGTAGGGATGGGGTCTTGTCCGCAGAGTATTTACCTCGTTATTCAGCTTATATTCAATCCAGGCATCTATCAGGTCGTTGGTAAACACCCCTCCGTTTAATAAAAAGCCGGAGTCTGCTTTCAGGGCGGCGAGGGCTTCTTCTAACGAGCCGGGGAGGGCTTTGATGCTAGCCCGCTGCTCCGGAGACATTTCAGCGACATCCATGTCAAAGGGACCGAACCCCTCGGCTGAGGGGTCAATATTGTTTTCTATTCCGTCAAGTCCCGCCATCAGCATGGCAGCGAGGGCAAGGTAGGGGTTGCAGGTGGCATCTGGAGGGCGAAACTCAATTCTTTCTCCTTGTTTATTCATATCGTATGCCGGGATGCGCACTGCTGCGGTCCTGTTTGCCGCGGCGAAGAAAAGGTTTACCGGCGCCTCGTATCCCGGGATGAGCCTTTTGTAGGAGTTGGTGCTGGGGTTGGTAAATGCCAGGAGGGCGGGACCGTGCTTCAACACCCCGCCGATATAGTTTAACGCCATCTGACTCAGGCTGGCGTAGCCCTTAGGGTCATAAAAGAGGGAATGGTCGCCCTCGGCGAGATACTGGTGGACATGCATGCCGCTTCCCGCTTCTTGAAATAGCGGTTTGGGCATGAATAGGGCAACTTTTTTGTCCTGGCGGGCGGCGTTCTTGATGATATACTTCATTATCATCACGGCGTCTGCCGACTTCAGCAGGGTATCGTGGAGGACTTCAATCTCCACCTGCGCAGCGCTGCCTACTTCGTGGTGGTGGTACTTCACAGCGATGCCCGCCTGTTCTATCAAGCTGACCATCTTCGCCCTCAGGTTGAACGAGGTATCCGCAGGCGGGATACCGTGATATCCTCTCTTGGCGGGGAACTTATACCCTAAATTCGGACTTTCCTCCCTCCCGGTATTCCAGAATGCCTCCGTGGAATCAAGGTAATAGAATGCCTGGTGCGTTTCCGAGGAGTAGGCGATGTCATCAAAGAGATAAAACTCAAGCTCGGGGCTGAACAAAGCCGTTCTTTTTTTGAGCAAGCCGAGATATTCCTCGGCTTTTCGGGCGACATTTCGGGGATACCTGGGGTAGGGGGTGGTTCCGTCTGGCTCGTAGATGTCGCAGATTAGGCTCAGCGTCTTAGCCTGGTGGAAGGGGTCGAGGATGGCAGTGCTTTTGTCGGGTATTATCTTCATATCGCCGGCGGCAACTTTCTTATACCCCGGATAGCTGGAAGCGTCTATTCCGATGCCCTCGGTGAAGGTTGATTCGGTCAGCCGGCTTACCGGGATGGCGATATGGTGCCACCGACCAATGAGGTCGACCACCTTAAAATCCACCATCTCCACATTTTGCTCCCTGGCAAACTTCACTATCTCTTTCACGCCCAAAAGCATGTTGCCCTCCTTGACCTTGTTTACTGATTAGCCGAAATCAAAGCATATGTTATGGCTAAAGTCAATCGGTTTTTTGCCCTGAAATTTTATTTTAGCCCCGGAGGGCATTTTTTATGCTGTTCTCTGCGCCGAGCCCTATCGTGGCAGGGTTAACTGGGGTAAGATATGGCTGAAATGGGGGAAAAGAAGGCGGCATACCGCTGGCATATGCTGGCCTATTTTTGCCTGATAAACACTTTTCTTAACGGCTTTAACATCGGAGTGGTGCCCCCTCTCTTTCCCGAGATTAGCACCGAACTGAGCTTAACCAACACCGAGACGGGAATCACCTGGGGGATGTGGTTTCTGGGGATGATGCTGTTCTCGCTTATAGGGGGCGCCACGGCTGACCGCCTGGGAGTCAGAAAGGTGGTCGGCGTAGCGCTCCTTTTTTCTGCCCTGTTCTGTGCCCTGCGAGGATTTATGCCTGGCTTCGGGGGGCTGGTGGTGTCGATGTTCCTTCTCGGTGTATCTCTGGGTTTTGTCGTGCCCAATCTGACCAAGGGGGTGGGCATATGGTTCGGGTCGGGGGAGCTGGGTCTGGCTAATGGAATACTTATCATTGCCGCGGGCGGCGGTGCGGTTCTGGGGATGATGACTTCTGCCTCAATATTATCGCCGCTCCTTGGCGGCTGGAGAGCCGCAATGTGGTTTACCGGGGCTCTTGCCGCCGGGCTTTTCATCCTGTGGATTATAGTCGCCAGGGAGCGACCTGCCGGGGAAGCCGCCCCTGCGGTGCAACCGCCAGGAACGCTGGAGGGAATGAAGAAGGTGATTGGAGTCAGAGACCTCTGGCTGGTGTGTCTGATGGAATTCTGCGTGTTGGGCAGCTGGCTTGCCTTCCAGGGCTTTTTCCCCACCATGCTGGTCCAGAAGGGGATGACTGCCGCCAGGGCTGGCGAGCTACTCGGTCTTGTCATGGTGCTTGCCGGCGTGTTTAATGCTGTGGGCCCCCGTTTATCGGACCGGGTCGGGCTGAGAAAGCCCTTCATATGGCCCTTTTTGCTGGCTAGCGGTGTCGGTATCTCTCTGGCAGCCTTCTTTACTGGTGGGTACTTGTTTGCCATGCTTGTCCTGGTCGTTGTCGGCATAGGCACAGCGGTTCCCCTGTTCAGGGTAGTAGTCCTGGAGATGGAGCAGGTTGGTCTACTTCATGCCGGTTCTGCCATCGGTCTCCTGTTCACGCTGAACCGTCTCGGTGCCTTTATCCTGCCCGTCGCTGTGGGGGCGCTGATAGATGAGACCGGTCTGTTCTGGCCGGGATTCCTTCTTTTGGGAGCGTTGAGCCTTGTCGCTACCGGGCTGTGTTTAGCCCTGACTGAGACCGGGGTGCGTGCCCGGCGCGGCGTTGATAAACAATGCCAGCAGTAGTAAGATACGGCGGTAAAGCCGAAGACCTCAAGAATATACCCCGATGCATAAAATTGAAGTCCGCCTGAAGCACGATTTTTCCGATGCTAAAGGGCTGGGTCTGGTCAGGGATATACGTGACCTGGGAATAACGGCGGTCTCCGACGTCCGTGTTGTGGAAATATACTGGCTGGACGCTGATTTAACCCCCGATGAGCTGGAGCTAATCTGCCGGGGGTTGCTGGCTGACCCCATGACCCAGGAATATCGCTACGATGAGGGCTCCTGGGGCGGCGACGGCTACCACACCGTTGAGGTGGCTTACAACGCCGGCGTCGCCGACCCTGTTGAGGCGAGCATCATGAAGGCGGTGGAGGACCTGGGCCTGGGGAAGGTCAGGGCGGTCAGGACGGCGAAGCGATACCTCCTCAAGGGAGAGCTGGATGAGCACCAGGTGGCGGCAATATCCCGCCGGCTGCTGGTAAACCCCATTATCCAGCATGTGGTCGAGCGGGAATCGGTAATCTTCCCTGAAAATCCCCATTATAAGTTCAAGCTGGAGCGGGTGAACATTCTCCACTCGACCGGGGAAGAGCGGGGGAAAATAAGGCAGCAGTTTGGATTCAGCCCTGATGAGCTGGGGGCAATCGCCGCCTACTTTGAGAAACGGGGGCGTAACCCCGTTGATGTTGAGCTGGAGACGCTGGCGCAGACCTGGTCGGAGCACTGCGTCCACAAGACTTTCAAGGGGAAAATCAAGTTTGGCGATGTAACCATAGACAACCTGCTCCGGAGCACCATTATGAAAGCCACCGCGGAGCTGAACAAGCCGTGGTGTCTCTCCGTTTTTGAGGACAATGCCGGGGTGATTGACCTTGACGGGCGCTGGGCGCTCTGTTTCAAGGTGGAGACCCATAATCACCCCTCGGCGGTGGAGCCCTACGGGGGAGCGGCAACGGGTATAGGTGGGGTGGTGCGGGATATTATGGGCACCGGTCGGGGCGGCAAGCCAATCCTGAACACCGATGTGTTCTGTTTCGGTCCGCCCGATTTGCCCGAGGAGAAGCTTCCCCGGGGGGTGCTGCATCCCCGCCGTATTTTCAAAGGAGTCCGGGCAGGAGTGGCTGACTACGGTAATCGGCTGGGAATTCCCACGCTTAACGGTGCCGTCCTTTTTGATGAGCGATATGTGGCTAATCCGCTGGTCTTCTGCGGCACGGTGGGGTTGCTGCCCCGGGACCTTGCCCTGAGGGGGCGGCAGAGTCCCGGCGACCTGGTGGTGGTGGCGGGGGGGAGGACGGGGCGCGATGGAATACACGGGGTGACCTTTGCCTCGGCGGAGCTTACCGCGGAATCAACGGCGCTCTCCTACAGCTCGGTCCAGATTGGCGACGCCATCGTGGAGAAAAAGCTTATTGACGCCCTGCTTCAAGCCCGGGACAGGGGACTTTATTCCCGGATAACCGACTGCGGCGGCGGCGGTCTGTCCTCGGCGGTGGGCGAGATGGCTGAGGAAACCGGAGTCCGTGTTTACCTAGACCGGGTTCCGCTGAAATACGCCGGGCTTAGCTATACTGAAATCTGGCTCTCCGAGTCTCAGGAGCGAATGGCGCTGGCGGTGCCGCCGGACTGCGTTGAAGAGCTGCTGGACCTTTTTAGCCGCCGGGGCGTTGAGGCAACGGTCATCGGCGAGTTCACTGATGACCGCAAGCTCCAGCTTTTCTACCGGGGCGAGCTGGTCGGTGACCTTGATATGGAGTTCCTGCACCACGGGCGACCCCAGCTAAGGGCGGAGGCGGTATGGAAAAAGCCAGAGCACCGGGAGCCTGACTTCGCTCCGCCGCAGGACCTGGCTGGCTGCTTGCTCCAGCTCCTTGGCTCGTGGAATGTGTGCAGTAAGGAGTGGGTAATCCGCCAGTATGACCACGAGGTGCAAGGGGGGAGTGTCCTCAAGCCTCTGGTAGGCAAAAATGGCGACGGACCGGGCGATGCCGCGGTCATCAAGCCGCTCCTGGGCTCTAAAATGGGGGTAATCGTCTCCAACGGCATAAACCCCAGATACGGGGAGCTCGACCCCTACTGGATGGCGGCGTCCGCCATTGATGAAGCCCTGAGGCAAATCATCGCTGTCGGAGGCAGCCTGAGGAAGGTAGCGCTGCTGGACAACTTTTGCTGGGGCAATACCAGCCGCCCTGATATGCTGGGAGCCCTGGTTCAGGCTGCCCGGGCGTGCTGTGACATGGCGGTTGTTTTCGGGACGCCCTGTATCTCGCGTAAGGACAGCTTGAACAACGAGTTCCAGTTTGAGGGCAAAACCATCTCCGTTCCCCATACCCTGCTCATCTCCGCCATCGGCGTTATGGAGGACGTGAGCCGGGCGGTATCAATGGACTTCAAGCAGGCGGGCGACCTGATTTACCTCGCTGGCGCTACCAGTAGCGAGCTGGGCGGGTCGGAATACTTCAGGGCTCAGGGCTTTGTGGGCAACAGGGTGCCCCAGGTGGACCCCCACCGGGCAAAGGAGTTGATGGACCGGCTGAGCCAAGCCACCGGGAAAGGCGTGGTCCGGGCGTGTCATGATTTGAGCGAAGGGGGACTCGGGGTTGCTCTTGCCGAGATGTCCTTTGCCGGGGGACTGGGAGCTGAAATCTACCTGAAGTCCGTTCCCCAGGGCGAGCTTATAGACCGGGATGACTTTATACTCTTTTCGGAATCAAATAGCCGCTTTCTGGTGGAGGTGGCGCCGCAGGATAAAGGTGAGTTTGAGCGGATAATGGCGGGGCTAAGTATGGCGCCGGTGGGCGTGGTCAACGATTCGGGAATGCTGGCAGTCTACGGGCTGAGTGGGAGGCAGGTTGTGAGCGCTTCTATTGAGGAGTTAAAGGATGCCTGGCAGAGACCCCTCCGGTGGTGAGGCTGGGAAATGACGAGCAAGGTGCGAACGCTGCTCCTGCTGGCGCCGGGGACGAACTGCGACGCTGAAACCGAGTTTGCCTTCCAGAAGGCTGGCGCCAGGACATTCCCGGTTCACATTGGGGAGCTGATTCGCGGCGAGAAGCGGCTCTCCGACTACCACATAATGGTTATTCCCGGCGGCTTTACCTACGGCGACGACATCTCTGCGGGCAAGGTGCTCGCCAACGAGCTCAGGTTGAAGCTCGGGGGGGATATAGAGGAGTTTGTTCGTCGGGGCGGGTTGGTCCTGGGGATTTGCAACGGCTTTCAGGTGCTGGTCAAGGCGGGTATCCTGCCTGACCTGTCCCGCGGCGAGCCGGGGCTGACCCTCTCGGTAAACGACTCGGGGAAGTTTGAGTGCCGCTGGGTATATCTCCTGGTGAACCGGAAAAGTCCCTGTGTATTTACCGCGGGGATGGAGCGCCTCTATTTGCCGGTTGCCCATGGCGAGGGGAAGGTTATTGCTGCCCCCCGGCTCCTCTCCGATTTATCCGCCCGCCAGGGGATAGTGCTCCGCTACACCGACGAGGATGGAAATGCCGAAGCGGGCTATCCGTATAACCCCAACGGCTCGGTGGCGAATATTGCCGGTATCTGCGACGCCTCAGGGCGCATTTTTGCCCTGATGCCCCATCCTGAGCGGCACATTCAGGGGACCCAGCATCCCCGGTGGACCGGGGAAGGAGCGAAGAAGGGCGGCGACGGACTTCAGATTTTTATAAACGCCGTAGAGTGGGCGCGCCGGATTTAGTCAATAGCCCGGGGATGCCTCTTCAATACCCGCCGGTTATCTCCTGGGCATCCATTGCCTCTGGAGGCAATATAATGGCGACCGGTTTATTATAGTCGCGGAAGGTCATCTCTATATCCATGTCCGCAGCCATCTTCTCGAAATCCCCTGGCGCCAAATCAAGGAGCTCCGGAGTCATTTCCATGAGTATATGATTGGAAGCTTTCATGCATAGACCGCTGTCCTTAGCCAGCCATTCCTTGATGGAAAACTGTTTAATGGCGACGACCAGCTTGGTTAAATCCGATGGGGTTAAACCCTCTATTCCCTGCTGCTGTGATAGGTAGTTAGCCAGGTCAACCATGTCCGGGGTTACCTCAAGGACATAGCAGTCAACTCCGGCTACCTTCTCGCTGCCCAGGAATTCGACCATGCTTAAGTCCCCCTGGGTCAGAAATTCTATCTGCTGGTCAAGCTGGTCCTGTGTTTCCCACATTCCCTCAGGCATTTCCATCTTCATCCATCCCAGGTCCATTCCTGCCATGGTTTGCCTGATATACATCCAGCCACCTACGAGGTAGCTCTCCTGCTCCATAGTCTCTTCACCCATACCGGGAATATCCATGGTCATGGTCATCGTCATTTTCATCCTCTGGTCAACAAGGCTCATGGCGCCGTCGCCAGTGGCATCCATAGTTATTGCCCCCGGCTGAGTGCCGCCGGTCACATCCATTGTCATAACCATGTCCATATCAAATTGATATGTTTCGGTGTCCTCCAGGGCGCTGGTCACATTAGCTACCAGCTGGTCTATCTGCTCCGGGGTCAATGTCTCTTTCTCACCGCAGCCGACAAAGGCGAAGGATAGAATCAATACCAGAACGAGTGGCAATATTTTCCTCATCATGGCTACCTCCCTTACCCGGTTATATTATCCCCACTATATTCCTTGCTGCCAGAAAAAGCAAACCTTGATTGACCTCACTCTACCATTAGCCTCTTCGGGTCTACTGGCTGAGATGCTCCTGGAATTGATTGGTGATGGGAAGTTTTTTCTCCTTGCGGATGTTCGTGGTGGTTATCTTTATGCCTGGAGGAGACTGGCGGCGCTTATATTCGCTTCTATCTACCAGGTGAATTGCTCTTACCACCATCTCGGGGGAAAATCCCATGGCGATAATCTGGTCAACAGGCACATTGTCTTCAATGTAGGCTTTCAGGATGAGGTCTAAAAGTTTATATGGCGGCAGCGTATCGGTGTCTTTCTGGTTCGCTTTCAGCTCGGCAGACGGCGCCTTATTTATCACGCTGAGCGGGACTACTTCCTTTCCCGCCTGGCGACTTTTGTATTTTACCAGGTCAACAACCATTGTTTTCGGCACGTCTTTGAGCGGGGAAAAGCCTCCCGCCATATCGCCGTAAAGAGTGGTATAGCCTGTGGCAACCTCGCTCTTGTTGCTGCAGGCAAGCACCAGCCAGCCGAATTTATTGGATAAAGCCATAAGGATATTGCCTCTGATTCTTGCCTGGATGTTCTCCTCAGCTTCGTTAACCTCGGTTCCCTGGAAAGTCTCTTCCAGCATGCTCAAATAGGCTTTAAAGGCTTTTTCAATGGGGATTGTCCTTAGGTCTATTCCCAGGTTCTGCGCCAGTGCCTCGGTATCTGTTTTGCTCTCGGGAGAGGAGTAGCGAGAGGGCATGGAGACGCCGATGACATTGTTCGCCCCCAGGGCGTCTACCGCTATGGTAGCCGTCAGGCTGGAGTCAATTCCACCAGACAGTCCGATAACCACTTTCTCAAAGCCGTTTTTGAGGACGTAGTCCCTGGTGCCCAGGACAAGCGCCTGGTATATCTCGCCAAGCTCGTCCAGCTCCCTGACCTGTCTCGGCGGCAGCGGCGGCTTGGCACCATGGGGATATTTGCTGGGCACCTCTATCCGGTTAGCCTGTTCCAGCTCCTTTTTAATCCAGTAGGCCTCTTTCTGGTGTCGGAGCCCATGCCACCGTGAGCGGGATAGCGATTCTAAATCCAGGTCCGCTACCACGAGGTCTTCTTCAAACTGCTTTCCCCGGGCAACAATTTCCCCTTTCTCATTTATAATCAGGCTGTTGCCGTCAAACACCATTTCGTCCTGCCCGCCCACCAGGTTATTATGGGCGACAATGGCCACATTATCCGACGCCCTGGTGGCGAGCATCCTTTCCCTGAGGCGTCTCTTCCCCTCATGGCAGGGCGTGGCGCTTATGTTAACCAGCAGCTCCGCTCCGCTGTGAGCTTGCACCGTTGCCGGTCCAAACTCATACCACATATCATTGGAGATAGTTATGCCCACGCCGACGCCGTAAAGGATAAAGACGGGGTATTCCGTTCCCGCCTGAAAATAGCCGGTCTCGTCAAATATCTCGTAATCGGGCAGATGGACCTTATGATAAATGCCATCAAGATAGTTGTTATGCATCAGTGCTGCGGCGTTGTATAGACTGCTGTTGCTGTCGATGAAGCCCACTATCACGGCGATGTCCGCGGTGTGGCTCACTATTTCCTCAAGGCATTTCTGGTTCTGCTTGATAAACTGCGGCTTAAGCACCAGCCCCTCGGGAGGGTAGCCGGTTATAGCCAGCTCGGGAAAGGTCAGCAGGTCGACTCCGAGCTCCCTTGCCTTATCAATATAGTGCATTATTTTCTCGGTATTACCGCTTAAATTGCCCACGGTGGAGTTGATTTGCGCCATTCCCAGTCTCAATTATGCCCCTCCTTCTCCGGGTGTATGTTAGCACAGACGGGTCAAAAAAGCATTGATAGCCTGGTTAACCGCCTGGGGCTTTTCGGCAAAGACCAGGT